>JABXGV010000007.1 GCA_016550485.1 archaeon | reverse complement strand
TATGCGCGGCTTAAAGGACACCATGTCCTTGACGAGGAGAAATGCGCACCATGCTTACTCTGCGCTAAGATTTGTCCACGGGATGCTCTTACAGTTGATGTAAAGGTTAAACCCAAAACTACACTCGTCAAATATAAAGATTCCAAAGCAGCAGCCCGGGTAGCAGAGGGGAACCCAGAGGCTCAAGGTACTATACAAATCGCGGAGGATAAGTGCACGTGGTGTGGATTGTGTGAACTTCTTTGCCCTGAATGCATCACCATCTACTGGTTAGAGGAAGGGAAACCCAAACCCCCTGACTTCATTCCCGCTGTTGATATCCGCGTTGACACCAAGCACTGCGATTACTGTGGTCTTTGTGAAGAGATATGCCCCTCTGAAGCCATCAAGGTGACCTGTACATCGACACCCCCTCGAACCATCCACAAACCCAAGGTGGAGGGAAAACTCACAATCGATGACGACAAATGCGTAGATTGTACTCTTTGCGCGCAGAAATGTCCCTATGAAGCTCTGGATGTAACCCTCCCACTTACTGGTCGGGTAGAAATTGAACACCTCGAACGCTGCGACCCCACTGGCTGTATCAACTGCTTCAACATATGTCCAACCAAGGCCATCTACGCAACTGGAGACGAACAAAAACTTGCCGTCAAGGAAGATATCTGCGTCTTCTGCGGCGCCTGCGAGAATGCTTGCCCTGAACAAGTGCTCAAGGTCATCAGAGATAGTTACCGTCTTGAACCCTTGGAGAAGGCCCGCGCCTGGGAAAAGGCTCGAGCCCGCCGCTTCTTCGATCTTCTCATCGGTCAGCAGGTCCCACCCAGCAACCTATACGATCGTCCGGTCCGACCTCAGCTACGCACCAAGACTACTGCCCCTCCTGCCTCTACGGAAAATTGGCCAAGCGCAACCGAAGTTCGCCAAGAAGCACAAAATCGAATCAGGAAAATTCAGCTCCAGTTACGACAGGACTGGAGGCTCCGCCTTAAATTCGAAAAGGGACGCCTCGGAAAATTATCCAAAGAAAAACCCAGCGAAAAAGGCTAGTGGTCAAGGAAGCTCTTCCACTAGGGTCACCGCAGCATCAACGGGCTTTATTGTGATGGGTGTACCTTGGTGGGGAAGCGACGTAGGGAGGAGAGTATTTGCGTAGGGTCCAGGGGACATAATGGCCACCCCTTCAGGGGTCTTGTCATCGACATGAACCTGAACGACCACCTCTCCGGTTTTCGACTTTACCTGGACAGTATCGCCTGCTTTGACGTTTAGTCTTTGCGCATCTGGGGTAGAGAGCCGAATCCGGGCAGCTACTTCTCTATAGGTAGCGGAAAGGGTTCCGTGCTTGGCAGCGGCGGTATCCACATCAAGGCGGCGTGCAAGAACTAGCTTGAGTTCAAGTGTCGGGTAGAGGAAGTCACGGAGGGCCACATCAACCACAGGTACTCCAGCCTTGTGGTGGCACATAACCTTTTCTCCTCGACAATGCACAAAATAAATGAATTAGTAGAGGTTCAGTATGACTCTCTTGATTGGAGTCGATGAAATTTGGCTGACGACGATTACGACCTCGCCTTTAGACCCTATGTGTCCTACACGCTCATTCTACTGAATATCAGTGTGTACATCTTGCAAGTAATGATATCAGGCTTTACCTCCCTCTATGCGCTAGTTCCTGCCGAGATTGTTCAAGGACAGAATCTCCACACCCTCATTACAAGCATGTTTCTTCACGCAGACCCCTACCATCTCTTTAGCAACATGTGGTTCTTCTATATTTTTAGCGGACCAGTGGAGAAAGAGCTGGGACCCCTGGTGTTCATTCCATTCTACCTTTTCTCAGGGGTTATTGGCAGCTTAGGACATATCCTCATCACCTTCACCCTTGAATCCATGTTTTTCCCTTTTGCTCCTTATATAATGGCCCTTGGGGCGTCTGGTGCCATCTTTGGGGTGATGGCGGCTTTCGCCTATCTTATTCCACGTAAGCGCCTTCAAATCTGGTCAGGCTATGGTGAGACGGGACGGGACATGGCGGCTTGGAACTTTATCATCTTCTACTTTGCCATCGAGCTAGTCTTCTTGGTGCTATCCTTTGGTAGCGGGATAGCCCACGGAGCGCACGTCTTTGGCTTCGTCGGTGGCTACCTTTTCGCCATCGTCTTCAGACGCGCCAAGTTGGCCCGTGAGAAAGGCAGAGCTGGCGACGAATTCTTTGTACCTGGTTATACATGAATGAAGCAATAGCGTCGATGGTAAGCATAACCACTCATGTTTTCCTTTTACTGAGCTGCTTCCGAACACTCTTGACTTCTGCTGCCTCCTCCTCTCTGCCGAGCTCTTTGAGGAACTTGGCAATCTGATCTAGCCTCCAACTGACGAGCAGCCTATGCTTTGGGTCGGATTGGAGAAGCGCTTTGAGTTCAGAGATCGGGTCCTCCCATTTGACACAGTAGCAGTTCTCATCCCACATCACGTCCCCCCTAAACTGGACGCATTCACCGCTAG
>JABXGV010000056.1 GCA_016550485.1 archaeon | reverse complement strand
GGCGGGGACGGGAGATTATCCTGTCGGATTTGAGCCCGGAGGAGCGAGAGCACGCCATGGCGATTATCTATGAGGAGCAGGGTGGGCTGACGACGACGCCCCAGTATGCCCGATATACGCTGGAGCGGTTATGTGCGCAAGGTGCAGGTCCAGTGGCGGTATCCCATCTGGTGCTGCCCCTGTCGGTGGCGGGGAAGATTGCCGCAGACCTGGTGGGGGGGTGCGGGGTAGGCCGGGTCTACTGTGCCATTGAGGCGAATGGGGATGTGCAGCCCTGTGTGTTCCTGCCCATACGGTTGGGGAATGTGTTGGCGGAGGACTTCCAGCACCTCTGGGAAACCCACCCCATCCTCCAGACGCTACGTGCACGGAAGCAGTTGAAGGGGCACTGTGCCAGCTGCGAATACAGCGTGAACTGTGGTGGGTGCCGAGCCCGGGCCTGGGGGTATTTCAGGGACCTCCACGCCCCCGACCCGGGGTGTATACGCAATAAGCGTCACTGGGAGCAGTTGAGGACGGAAATTCTTGCAGAAGAAATGGCTCACTAACACAGAGGAAGAACCGCATTTGTTACCTTGTTCGTCTCGGTAACATGGCAAACGGGTACGGTGCTGGGACATCGTTAAAGACATGGTGTGAATTAATTGGGGTGGATGTGGCTGCTTTTCTTATTGCCAAGGGATTTCTTTGAACTGGATTGGGGGTTCGTCGGTATCGTTTTTTGAGTATTGGAATAATCGGAGAGCGGTAGGGGTTTTGAGTCGTAGTTTTATTTCGTGGTAAGCGAAGCGGGTTCTACTTGTGACTTCTCCGCAGATGATGATTGCGCGTGTTACGGTGTTGTCGAAGATATTGCTGACCACGTTTGTGTAGGTAAATACTTGGTTCCAGATAGTTTTTGGTAGGATGCCGGGCTTGACTTCTATGACAACATAGTCTTGATTTGAGCGGGCTAGGATGTCTACTTCACCACGGTATCCGAGTTGATCTTTGAGGTTGAAATAGGGTTGTAGAACTTCTAAACTCTCATTAAGGAGATGGATATTGTCTTGGATTAGTAGTTGGAGGCTTTCTTCTTGCTTACCGAGGTCTGATGCCTTGGTAAGACCCGGTGTGGAGTGAAATTGACTACTCCGGCTTCGGAGGCTGCTTGTTGTTCCAGTGTTTCGACGTAGCAGTTCTCTAGTGAGTTTTGTTGCTTCTTCGTCGGTGATGTAGACGACACTCATGCCTTTGAATCGGTTTTCACGAATTCCCAGTCTTTCGAGGACGTCTAGCGAAAGGGGCTGTGGTAAGTCTTCGGTGATTTGCATGTGTATTCGGTTAGGGTAGAAATGATGTTTTCGATCCATAGTTCGTCCGATCCATGGTCCACGCGCTGGGTATTGTTCTCGGAAGACTTGACCCTTCGCTGAAAAGACACCATACACTTCTTTTCGTCCGTACACGTATATGAAAACTTGATCGCCATGATGAACCGCTTTGATTTGACTTAGTGCGCGGTGTGTATCAGGAACACCCAAGAGTTCGTTCTCGACGCAAATCTGGAAGTTGCGATAATCTACTAAAAAGATATAGGGCATGGGTACCTCCCTATCCTGATAGTAGTGCATATGTAGATCTTAATGTTTTGCTAGATTTTCAACAATATTCCTGAATCAGACTCATCAAACCGGCACACTCTCAGGATGATGAAAAGATTGATCAGTCGAAAGGACTAAGATCCTAAGGGAAGGTTATCGATGCCGGAGCTAATGCAGTTCAAACTTACATTGCGTAAATCCCATATCAAATACAAACTACTTCCCTTGTCTCATCACAGACGGCATTTCCCTCCAAGTGGTGTGAAGTTTGAAGCGTCGTGTGGTTCAGGAGCGTTTGTCACGTATATCGATAATATGAATCGGTTACGTTTGACGGAATTTCTTAAACTGAATCCTTCAGCGCGACCGGGTGATTTTATTATTTTTCGTAGGGACCCAATGACTGGGATGTGGGATATCAGGTTAAGGAAATCTGAAAGGCAGACCCAATTGGCGCCTGTACGTGAGGAGAAAGTGACTAGGAGGTCAGGCCCGAGAGATTTGACCCACGAGGTTATTCAAGAAAGTATAGTCAAATTAGCAGAATATTACAATATGACCGCAGAGTCTGAATACCGAGGGGAAATTGGGGTGTATGACGTAGTTTGGAGGCGCGTTCTTACAGGTAATCCAGTTAAAGTGTTTGAGGTTCAACATCGAGGAAGCCTTGATTCCGCATTTGTGAAGCTCAAACATGCCTATGATGTCTGGAATGCACGCTTGTTCCTAATCACTACATCAGCAGCAGATAATCGAAAAGCCCACCAGCTGTTAGCAGGATCATTTCATGAAATGCGCGATTATACATTAATTGTCAATGGATGGGATGTTCTAGATTGGAGTAGTGCAAAGGAGCGCTTCAGGAAACTTGACATTGCATTAAAACGCTAATGTCTAGGGTATTCCCGGTTCTCAGGAGGCTTAGAAAAAAACTTACCTGCAGCTCTAAGGATGCTTGTTTTTGCATGGTTTTTTTGGGGGTTTTTCTTCTGTTCTGTGGAATAGGAATCAAACAGTAGTGTCTCAACGAGGACAGGTCCACTACACCAACCATTGGTTGTGGATGCAGTTCTTTGCGAGAGGTGTATTTGCATATGACGTTGTTATGGGATCGTACGTTGCGTGGTCTGGTTCACCGTCCGGATTATTTGCCGGGGGAGACGGATATGTCGTGGTGTGAGCGGATCCGTATCTGGCAGGAGAATGTGTGCTTGGATGAGCTGGGGTGCGGCTTCTACATGGCGGTGGGGCCGGATCTCTTTGAGCTGGTGTGCTGGGCGCGGGAGAACATGGAGGTGAACGAGGAGGGGGAGGTGGTGATTGAGGTGGGGGAGCTGCGGCCTGATGACCTGTATTTGCTTTTGGAGCTTGCCGATCACGGAGAGGAGTTTGTGCTGCGCGCTAACTATCCCCACTGGGAGGCGGACGAGCCGAACGGGATTGTGTTGATTGTTCGGTCCCGAAAGGAGAAGCAGCCCGCTCGTGTGCCTGAAATTGCGCAGCAGGATGGGGCAGTCTAGCCGGTTCGTTGGCAGCTGTTGGTTCTGGCATCGGTCGCGGCGTCCTGAACAGATTCATTTATGGGTGCCTTCCTCTAAGGAGGGGGCTGGGTGAGCTGTTATGCCTGTTGTGCTCATTGTGTATGATTCTGAGACCGGGAATACGGAGAAGATGGCGAAGGCGGTCGCCGAGGGTGCCAGAGACGTGGCTGGCGTCGACGTGGTACTGAAGCATGTCGATGTGGCAAGCCTCGACGATTTGCTCCAGGCTGATGGGATTGTGGTGGGGTCGCCCACTTTTTATGGGCTGATGTCGGCGAAGATTAAGAAGCTCTTTGATGAGAGCGTGAAGCTGCACGGGAAGCTTGACGGGAAGGTGGGCGCGGCTTTTACCTCCAGTGGCGGGATAGCTACCGGCGCAGAGACCACTATCCTGTCGATTCTGCACGCATTTTTAGTGCATGGGATGACCGTGCAGGGGCGCGCCAAGTTCAAGCATTATGGAGCTGCAGGCGTCAGCGTTCCTGATGAGAAGGAAATCAAGGATTGCCGCAACCTCGGAGCCCGCACCGCGCAACTCGTATTACGTCTTGGCTAGAGCAGGTTCTTGAGCCGTACAATTCGTAATACCCTTTTGAGAGCGTAAGGGACGCTAAAATAGACTAGTACTAATCTATTGAGGCACCGCATTGACCACAAAAAGCGTCTGCCGGGCTAATCGGTGCGCCGCATTGCCTGCAGTATGAAGCGGTCGGAGAAGGCACGCTTGCTGCAGGAGCTGCTTTGACTACGGGAGGTGTAGATTCGGAGGCGTGTTGCCAGACATCGCCGGCTAGCTCAGTAGAGATTTTCCGTCTATTTAGGCGATGTTCCGGGCAATAGATTTCAATGACGCTAATTTTCGGCTTCATTCTAAATCGGAGCGGCGTTGCTGGACTCACACATTTCGTACACAGGAGGATGTGCTCGGTGACAAGGGGCACGATTTCTGCCCATACGTGATACGGGACGGTGATGGACTTTCCGCCGTGGCGGGGGCACCGAACAATCATACGGATGTACCGGGTGTCTTTGACGCGTTTCCCAGATTTATAGTAACCCTTAATTTCCACAAGAATAATGGCGCGTGGCAAGTTACACCGCGGACATACTAGTGCGGGCGCAAGAAGCGATGACACGTTTCCATTCTCCAAATATCACTTCATTATCGTCGTATATAGTAATTTCGTTTGTCAAGGAGTGCTGGTCTTGAACTACCATCTGATTCTCACGCGACAATGTAACCTAGACTGTGTCTACTGTCATGGCGGCAGAGACGCTGGAGAAAACACGGAAATCCAGTATGACCTAGAAGCCTTGGCCAGATTCTTGGTTGAAGATGAGGGTATCCAGCTGATGTTCTACGGTGGGGAACCAACGCTCCGCATTCCCTTGATGGTACAGGTAATGACGCGATTCCCTCAAGCGCGGTTTATGCTGCAGACAAACGGGTTGCTCCTCCACCGCATCCCGGAGGAGTTCCTTCATCGATTCCATTCGATTCTAGTGTCGATCGATGGCCCCCTCGAGGTGACTGATGGCTATCGAGGTCACGGTGTCTACAATCGAGTGCTGGAGAACATCAGATGGCTTCACTCGACTGGGTATGAGGGGGATGTTGTCGCGCGGATGGCGGTGTCTCAGCAGAGTGACAGCTACAGGGATGTCAGGCACCTATTGGACTTGAAGGGTCCATGTTTCAAGCATGTGCATTGGCAGCTGAATGCGGTGTGGAGTGCTGAGGGGAACTGGGTGAACTTTGACCGGTGGGTAGCAGAGTCTTATAACCCTGGGATCACACGACTTGTAGACGAGTGGGTTGAGAATCTGCAGAAGGGTGTGGTCGAGGGGGTTGTGCCTTTTTTGCCGCTGATGCATGACTTGCTGACAGATTCGGCGTCCCCGATTCGCTGTGGGTCCGGCTGTGACACCTTTGCGATTCATACTGATGGCTCTATTGGCGTGTGCCCCATTTCTCCGGATTGGGCGTTCTCTATCGTTGGCGATATCAGAACGACCAAACCCCACGAACTACGCAATATCATGACGGTTGATGAACCCTGCCCCTCCTGCGAGGTATATGCGGTGTGTGGGGGGCGCTGCCTGTTCGTCAACAAGGAACACCTCTGGGGGCAGGAGGGCTTCGAGAAGGTGTGTGGAACCGTCAAGCACCTCATCGACCGCCTCAAAGCTGCGCTTCCTGAAGTCCGGAGACTAGTAGATGAGGGTATAGTTGCTGTTGGAGATTTTGCGTATCCCGAGTTCAACAATGGCTGCGAGATAATCCCGTAGTCCAAAACTTATCCAAACTGGACACAAGATCCATGTTGGTGTTTGGTTCCTGCATCACGGGCGGGCACCACCCCCGGAGGGGTTGTCACCTCCCGCCTCAGCCAGGCGTTTAGGGTCTCCGCCCAACTGGCGGCGACCAACAACCACAACAAATTCCGAGCCGCATTCAAATCCCGACCAAGCACTAACCCGCATTGCTCACAGCGGTAGACCCGTAAACTTAGTGGCATCACTTCTTTGATATGACCACACCGAGAGCAGCGCTTCGACGAGGGGTAGGAGCGTGGCGCATAGTGGAGCCGGGACCCATACCATCGAGTCTTGTAGGTGAGCTGCCTTCTGAGTTCACCGAACCCCGCATCCGCAACAGCCCCTGCTAGTCTGTGATTCTTGAGCATACCCTCTACACAGAGGTCCTCGATGATGGTGGCTGACTTGGTTTTCGCCAACCATACTGTTGTTTTGTGGAGGGCATCTCGCCTGATATTTGCAACCCGAACATGGAGGTTCTGGAGCCTGTGACGTGCCTTTGCCCTGTTGCGGCTGCCCCGTTTTTTTCTGGAGAGGCTGCGCTGGGCGCGGCGAAGCTTGCGCGCAAACCTAGGTAGAGCTCTGGGGTTATCGAACTTTGTTCCATCAGAAATTGTCAATAGGGTTTCAAGCCCCCAATCAGCACCCGCTGATGGCCCTGTGTTTTCAGATATTGTAATGCGTTCCTCTATCTGTACTGACACGTACCATCTGCCTGCTTTCTCTGACACAGTTGCTGAGAGGATTCTGCACCAGGGTCCCCCGCTAGGTAGATAGCCGCGTTCCTTGAGGCGTAGGATGCCAAGTCGTGGGAGTTGAATACGGTTCTTGTGGACTCGGATAGCTCCTGTGAGCCGAAAGGAGCCGATGCCCCGTTTGCGTGATTTGTAGTGGGGAAAACCGGGCGTCTCTCCCGTCTTTAGACGGCGGAAGAAGTGACTGAACGCACGATCTAAATTTCTGAGGGCTTCTTGGGGGGCGCACTTGGAGACCTCATACATCCATTGAAACTTCGTCTGTTTTAGCTGATTGAGTTGGCGGTGGAGATCAATAGCGCTTGGGGGTTTGCCAGTTTTCTGGTATGCTTGGATTTTCTGTGCGAGCCCCCAATTGTAGGCAAATCTCGCACAGCCTGCGTGTTTTCGGCATTGAGTGCGCTGGCGGTTATTGAGCCTGAGCTCAGTCTTGTATGATCGGAAAATAATCATATTGATGGCTTTTTCGAAGGTTTTAGCCAGCTCAGGTTCCGCTCCTTAGAGGTTTATCATTACCTAGATGGAGAGTTCTTATTTTAACTCCTAGTATTACTCGCTTAGGGGAGATAGTTGTCCAAGGCAGATACGGAGTGGTGATTTCCACTGAACTTCAACTCCTTGCGAGATAATTCCCTTGGCTCCTCTGAAAAGCCCCAGTAATAATGAAAAGGAGTGGTGGGCCGGACGAGATTTGAACTCGCGACTTCCAGATTATCAGTCTGGCGCTCCACCGAGCTAAGCTACCGGCCCATTGGAGCTGACGGTAGAGGTTTAGGGTTTTTGAAGGTTACGATTAATTGGTGTTGTGGTGGACTGGCCGGGATTTGAACCCGGGACCTCGTGGATGCGAACCACGCGATCTACCGCTGATCTACCAGCCCGTGGATTAGGTGCTATTTGGTGTGTGCTATTTTTATTTTACTCTTTGAGGTGCACTTCAGCGTTTGGATATTGTGCATTCGCTTCAAGTCGGCTTCGTAGGGTTTGAGGGCTTTGGGTGCTGTCACGGTGATGAGGGGTGCTCGCAGGCTTAACTCGTGGTCCTGCTTGTATTTCCAGCACTCAGCATTGAATCGGGTGATGAGGTCTGTTGGGTGGTCACTGGTCCAGGCGTCTCGTGGGTCAGGGAAGGTTTGGAGATGGATGGAGGTGTCAGGAGAATACACGCTCTGATGGATTTTCTCGGTGATGAAGGGGCAGAGGGGTGCTAGAAGCTTGAGGAGGGAATGGAGTACGGTGTGGAGGGTGTAGCAGGCTGCTGTGTGTTCGTCGGGGGCGTCTGTGCTGTAGGCGCGTCCTTTGACGAGTTCGAGGTAGTGGCTGGCGAAGAGGTCCCAGATGAAGGTTCGCAGTTCCCGTGCAGGGATGTGGAAGTCGAGTTTGGCGTAGCCAGCTCGTGTTCGCTGGATGAGCTGGTTGAGTTCGGAGAGAATCCATTCGTCGGCGGGTTGGAGCTTGACTGGTGTGTCCTCGCTGACTTTGGGGAAGTTGGAGATGAAGCGGGCGACGTTCCAGAGTTTCTGGAGGAATTTCTTGGCACCAACAACGCGGTCTTCGGAGAAGCGGAAATCGGAGCCGAGGGAGGCTTCAAAGCAGCCCCAGAACCTGAAAGCATCCGTGCCGTATTTGTTGATAATAGGGAGGGGGTCGATGACATTACCAAGGCTTTTGTGCATGGCGGCGCCGTGCTCATCAAGCCCGTGCCCGGCTATCCAGGCGTACTTGAAAGCAGGGGCTTTCAATAGCTGGTATACCCGGAGAATGGTGTAATAGAGCCAGGTGCGTACGATGTCTTTGGCTTGGGCTCGGAGGCTGCAAGGAAAAGCGCGTTGGAAGAGGGTTTCATCTGTCGCATAGTCGATGATGAACAGCGAACTAATCGATGAATCCATCCACGTGTCTAGTGTGCGCTCCTCGCCCTCGAAGCCATCGCTAGCGCCACAATGGGGACAGGCGTCGAAGGGAGGTGGTTCACGCCACGGCTGATAATAGGGGCCTGGGGGTGGTACGATGGTCTTGTTGCACTTCTTGCAATACCATAAGGGGAGTTCGGTCCCGTAGAATCGCCGGCGGCTGATTGGCCAATCTTGGCTGACGCTATTCAACCAATCGAGGAGGATTTGTTTTTGGAAATGGGGGAAGAACGTCATCTGGTCGGCGACCTGCTTCAACTCATCGATGTAAGGCACTTGTTTGAGGTAGTATTCGGGCATCGCGATGAATTCGATAGGGTTTCGGCTGCGCCAGCAGTGTGGCGTGCGGTGGAACACGGTTTCCTTTTTGATGACGAGTCCCTTGGACTCCAAATCCGCGATAATGGCACGTCGGGCTTTAGCAACCCGCATCCCTGCATACGGTCCCGCAGCTTCCGTCAGCTTCCCATCAGCCCCGAGTGCCTTGATGGGTTCCAATTCGAGTTCCCGAAAGAGCCGCACATCCGTGTAGTCGCCATAGCTGCAAATCTGCAGAGCGCCAGTCCCAAATTCGATTTTCGCTTCGTAGTGAGGAATAATGGGAACCTCTTTTTCGAACAGAGGAGTCCGAGCCGTCTTGTTGTGGAGATGCGTGTATCTTTCGTCCTTTGGATTTACGAGAACTGCGGCGCAAGCGCAAATGAGTTCGGGTCGCGTAGTTGCTATGGCCAACTCTTCACCCGTCTCAACGATTCTAAAACGTAAGGTTACCAAGGTGGTTTCTACATCTTTGTACTCAACCTCAGCATCCGCAATCGTAGTTCCGCAAATAGGGCACCAGTTGTTGGGTCGATCGTCAATGTAGATGAGCTCTTTGTGGTAGAGTTCGATGAAAGTACGTTGAGTGACCGCGCGGTAGTCTGGAGAGTCCGTGCGGTAAATCTCCTTGTCCTTGAAGGAGTTACAGCTCAAGCCAAGGCGCTGCGCTAACGCCACGGTAAGGCGCTCGTTTCGGTCGAGGAACTCTGCGCACATTTCAAGGAACTTCTGGCGTGGAATTTCATGCATACTAATCTTGTGGTGCCTCTCGACTTGCACCTCAATAGGCAGCCCGTTCCTATCCACCCCCATTGGAAAATTCACGGCAAAGCCCTCCATTCGTTTGGTCCGTGCTATCATGTCAATTTGCGCGTAGTGTATCGCGCTGCCTACGTGCCAAGGACCACTCAAGTAGGGGGGTGGAGTATCAATGGAGAAAATTGGTTTTGTCGTGCACCGGTCGAAGGCGTAGATTTCATCCTTTGTCCACTGCGCGAGTATTTCCTCTTCGATTGCTGGCTTCCACCGTTTTTCCTTCAATTGGAAGGTTTGTTCCACCGTCTAGACCTCAATTTCAACCTAACTTAGGATACATGCCATGACGTTTGCTAGGAGCGCACTGAATAGGTTTTGACAGGACCGAAAGGGGCGGATTGTCGCTAAAAAGGCTTTCTCCAAGAAAACTTGCCTAGCCCTACTCTGCCCAACGAAGGAGTGCCCCAATGCCACGGAAGGCGTTCAGGAGCTGCCGCCCCTCCTCTGTCTCGGGCGAAATAACCTCGACCGACGCGCCACTTTCTGCGGCTAATTCACCAAGCTCCTCAACAAGGTCAATCATCTTCACGACTTGCAGGTTGGGGTTACTACACGAGGCACACGCCTCATCCGAAAGGCTCGCCAAGTATTCATCAACGGCGCTCGATGCAATGGTCTTCTCGATTCGATGCTGACACGAACTACACTCAACAACGACACGGGTGTACTCAATCCCATCCGAAATCAGGAGCGTGTCTACAGCGCCCCGGTCCAGAGCCGATCGAACCTCTTTCTCACCATACGTAGCTAGTCTCGTATCACGCGCCAATTCTCCGAGGAACCGCTCCACGAGCCGCTTCTCCTGGATCAGGCGCTGATTACGCAAGACCTCCTCAGATTTCTCAACTAAGACCCGAATGCCCTCTTCTCCCGCATACGCACTATCAAAGATTGCCAAGATTTTATCCTGCAGTGTTTGGGCGAGATATCCCTTCTCAGCAAAGACCTCTTTCGTGAACCCTGGCCCACCAATAATGATTCCCTGAAGATCCGGTAACTCCTCAAAAACCTCTCGGGCATAGTCTCCGACCTTTGTGAGGAACTCGTGCGCGGCTTGCTCAATCAGCCGTTCAAAACGGCGTTGACTCTGCCCGCCGGCCCGGTGTTTGCCATGGATGAAAGATTTGAATGTCTTGGTAACCTGGAGGTGGGTTCCGCGTAGAATCGCAAAGGCCGCTTCACTGCGGTCAATGGAGATGAGGCCGTAGCTCTGCTTGGCTGAGAGCATATCGCGCAACGGGTCGAGCCAGAACTCGGACGAGCACTGGTACACCATTACGCCGATGGGTTCGGGGGGCTCAAAAATGTACGTCTCTATCTTTTCGCTGCCCGGCGCGTCTTGGGTGATTGCGCCGCAAAAGACCGCGAGGCCATGTGGTGGCGGTTTGGAGATGAGCGAGAGCCGCCCGATTATCGTCTGCAGTGCATCGACTACATTCTTTCTAGTTGTCTTCGATTTGATGTTGACCGCCGTCGATGCCTCTTGCCTAAGCCTGCCTATGACATCACTCATTTGGCGATCTGGAGGGATTAGTAGGGTGATTAAACTCGTATGTAGGCCTCTTTTCTCGGCTAGGGCGTCGATTAGCTTCTTTAGCTTGAATCTCTGGAATGAATCTGCAGGTGTGGACACTTCTTTCAGCTCTGGCGTGTTCAACCAATGAATGTAGGTAACATCGATGATTTTAAGGTCGCCAAATGAATTAATAGCCAAAAAGGTTTCTAGTGTGGGGACAGAAATGAAGCTTGTTCTCAAGATTGGTGGGTCGCTGCTCTTTGACCGACGAAAGAGGTTGTACACTACTCGATTTGAGCAGTTTGCCCAAGTGATTGGTAAAATTGCGACGCAGGGTCACAAGCTAGTCGTTGTTGTGGGGGGCGGCGCTTTGGCGAAATCGCTAATTAACAGAGGCGTGAGGCTAAACGCGGGAAGGGACGCACTAGATCGGCTGGGAATCGCCTCCACGTGGGTGTGTGCTCAATTGATGATTGCTGCTCTTGGGGACCGTGCATATCCGACGCCGATGTTTAGCGAGGAGCAAGTTTTGGAACATCTAGCAGGGACACGGCTGCTTGTTGTGGGTGGACTTCAGCCGGGTCAATCGACAAACGCAGTAGCTGCCCGTATCGCAGAACTCACGGAGTCGGAGGTAGTCGTCAATGCAACCGATGTCGACGGTGTATACGATCAGGACCCCGATAGGTTCCCTCAGGCAAAACGGTTCGAGTCTATCACCGTTTCCCAACTACGTCAAATCATTTCGTCGTTAAGCGACAAACCCGGGGAGTATCCGCTCTTCGACAAGAACGCCCTGAATATTGTGCAGCGCTCGGGAATCGAGGTCTGGTTTGTTAACGGCACTAATCCAGACAACATACTTGATGCCGTTTCGCATCAACACATCGGAACGCGTCTCGTTTCAGGATAAAGGAGAGAAGAACGTGGCGAAAGGAACGAGTCTAGTAAAAGTGTTTGGGGATACTCCGCAGGTGCGGTTACTCGATGTGCTCGTGAAATACAAGGATACAACGATGCACCTTTCAATGCTGGCGCGGCGAGCCCGCGTTTCCGTTTCGTCGGTTGAGCGCTGCCTGTCACCACTAATTAAGCAAGGAATCGTCTCGGATATCAGGTTCTTCAAGCAACGCCGAATCTTCCATTTGAATCCACAGAACCCAATCGCCCAACTACTCGTCGAGTTCGTAGAAAAACTTAGTACGCAAGAGTGACAAGCTGGCGTTTTTATTTACTCGCGAGTTTCTTTATCTTTGCTAGCATGCGCTTCGGATGAACGACTTCGGCCCAGCGCTGCTGCTGATTAAACTGCACGTGAAGCAGCGTCTCTGACTTCCGATAGGGTCTCGTGACATAGCCCTGGGCAATTCCTTTACGGAGTAGTGGAGAAATAGAGCCACTGGTAACCGAGCCAATCTCTTGCCCCTTGCCAAAAATCTCGTAGCTAGGACGTGGTATTCCTTTCTCTAGCATAATCAGACCCACCCTAGCCCTCTTGGGCTTCGCGGCTTTCTCTGCGACCAATGCAGCCTTGCCTATGAAATTATCCTTCTTTAGATGAACGACAAACGAGAGGCGCGCCTGAAAGGGTGTGGTTTCTTCGTCGATATCGTTACCATAAAGCGGCATTCCAGCTTCTAGTCTGAGTGTATCTCGGGCAGCTAAGCCTACCGGGACAATTCCTGCTGCCTTTCCCTTTGTCAGGATTTTCTCCCACAAATCAATGGCTTTTTGCGACTCATCAAACGGTGTATCTAGTAACCCGATTTCCATTCCATCTTCGCCAGTGTAGCCAGACCGGGTGGCCAGCACCTCATAGCCTCCCAATTTTGTACGAGCTAGCCAGAATTTCGGTAGATCACCAAGATTGGTTGGGGTAAGTTTTCCTAGTATCTCCATGGCGGCAGGACCCTGCACGGCAAACATCGGTGTAGAATCGGATATGTCTTTGATTTCGGCGTTGAACTTGCCGATGTGCTGTTTCATCCAAGCGAAGTCCTTCTCCCGATTGGATGCATTGTACACCATATAGAATGACGAGGAAGAAACCCGGCACACAATCAGGTCATCGACAATCCCGCCCTTCTCAGTGCAGAACACCGAATAGACCCCAGCGTTGTCCTCGAGTCGTTTAATCCTCGTCGGCAATAGATAATCAAGGAACGCGGCTGCTTCAGGACCTTCAATCAGGACGCGCCCCATGTGCGTCACATCGAAAATACCCGCAGCCTTTCGAGTCGCTAGATGCTCTGGCATCGCCGCATCATACCAGAGCGGCATGCTGAAGCCCGCGAAGGGCGCCATTTTAGCGCCATGTTTTTGATGCCAATCGAATAGATGGGTTCGGAGTAGTTCTTGGTCTGTCAGTATTGCCACCTCAGAGAATCGTCGAGTTCTTATCCTGGTGCTGGCATTAACCTTTCGGTGGCTTCATATTGTCCCCGTTAAGAGCGCAACTCGACAAGCTAACAGTTGGTGATGGCTACCCGGTCACCGTTATTGGAATTATCAACCGGGACCCAAACACCTTCTTTCGTGGCTCGTACCAGCGCACACTAAAACGCGCCATAACGTTTGTAGGTGAAATGGTCGAGGAGGGGGCTGACATCATCGATGTTGGTGGCATGTCAACGGCCCCTGGAGCAACGCCAATCTCGGTTAAACTCGAACAACGGAGAATAGTCCCCCTCGTAAAGGAAATCAGCAAGAATTGGGACATACCAGTATCGATAGATACACAAAGCAGCCTCGTAGCTAGTGCAGCCCTACAAAACGGGGCAACAATCGTCAATGATGTTTCAGGACTGAAATCCGACTCGGCAATGGCGGCAGCAATCAGTGAGTCAGGGGCTAGCTGTATCGTTATGGCATGCAATCACCAGCCCGGCGACTGTACTACGATAACAGAAGTCCAAGGCGCTCTTGAGCACAGCCTCAACATCGCGTCATCAGCGGATATTCCCAAAGAACAAATCGTAGTAGACCCGGGTATTGGGTTCGGTAAACCCACGTACAGTGACCTATTGATTTTGCAGAACCTGAAAGACCTCCGCGGACTAGGTCATCCAATCCTTGTCGGCGTGTCACGGAAGGCCTTCATCGGATACGTCTTGGGCTATCCCTTACCAAGCCAGCGACTCGCAGGAACCCTCGCTGCTGTAAGCGTCGCGGTGATGAATGGAGCCCACATCATCCGGGCCCATGATGTACGCGAAAGCAAAGACTGCATTGCGATGATAGAAGCTATCACGAAAGCCAAGGACGGGTGAATGGAATGGAACTATACGGGATTCAGACGCCAATAATAAAATCTGGAGATAACCTCGTTGAAATGCTCTTCTCAGCAATAACCCAACAGGAACTCACACTAGAAGAGCAGGACATTCTTGTAATAGCAGAGACAGTCGTAGCCACCGCCCAGGGACGAATACGCCAACTCGAAAAAATCGATGTATCACCAGAGGCAGAAGCACTAGCCACGCGCTACCAGCTAGAACCCGAACTCGCACAGCTGGTAATCGACGAGTCCGAAGAAATCCTCGGCGGTGTCCCGCACGTGCTTTTAACCATCAAGAACAACACCTTAATGGCCAATGCTGGCATACTAGCAAAGTGAAAAACGTAGTGGAAGGAGCCTGTAGCGAAAACAGTCTCTAATACCTGTCAAGTGCTCCTGCTTCAGCAACGTTCCTACTCTCATCTAAATTCATTATTCGAAGAAGTCAGAGTTGGGGAGAATAGATACAATAACCCTTTTAAAACAACTAAATTCCCCAGCCAATTCAGCTTTCACAATGGAAGTAGAAATAGATTGCCAGGTAGATTTAGGGAAATTCGTGAAACGGATGAGGATGAGATAGAAGACAGAAAAGAGGTTAAGGAAAATCCTGAGAAGCGCCAAAAGGAGTCGGGGAAGTGGCCAAGTCTCGAATGGTATTCAAGGTATGATAGCTTTGTCAAAGCAGTTGAACAGGATCTGCTGGAGAATCCTTTGACTGAAGAGGAGAAACAGGAGATAGAGGAGAATATTGACAGGCGTCGCGGGAAGCCGAAGCCCTGTCCCGCCGCCACAGAACCGGGGGGAATATAACACCATCTATTGAGAAGCTTGTAGAAATTCCACCCCCACAGGGTAAGCTTCAGGAGCAGCGCTTCATGCCCCAAGAATCCCACAGCCATGATGTCACCGAACCCACTGAAAAACCGGGGAAAGACCGACCCCATATATCAGTAAGGGTTAGGGAGACCGGCTGTAAGGAACACGTCATCACTAAGGTTGGCGAAGCCAGTTACGAAATAGTGGAAAGACTCCAACAGATGAGCATCTCCCAACTAACCCACCTCGCCGAGTACCGTAACGAAGAGGCAATTCAGCAGCTACCCCTGCCAAAATCCAAGGGTGAAGCCAAGCTGGGTGCTGCAACCGACAGGCCAGGTCTCCCAGACCGAATATCCGAAACTGAACGATTTCCCAGCGCCTTCAAGGGCATAATACGCGAATATGCACGGTATTTCTTGAGAGAACGGCTCCAAGAAGATTTACGACGGTATGACCTCACAGACGCCAAGTCACCAATCCTCCGTGCAGCCGACAACCCTGAACTCCGGAAAACCCTCTTGCCCCAACCAGGCTCTCGCCTCGTCGACGTATCAAGTGACCTTCTCTCCCTCGTCAAAAAAGCCCCAGATCCTACTCAATTTACTCAAATCCTGGATTATGAAACCTATCTCAGTGCACTACAAGCTTTCCCTCTACTCCAACTAAATCCACACTTTGATGAACTCCACCGTCATGTCAAGTTCTACTTTCAGCTCCGCTCTTTCAAGGATTCTGGTATTTCCATTCCAACAGGTGTTCTAACCGAATATACTGGACTCTCTGATACACATATCCACACACTTTTACGCGACAAACCTCCCCTTCTCATTAGTAGATTATTAGGGAGAGCGAGGTATGTATTCAAGGTAAGGGAGCGTATACGCAGTAATGGGGGAATAGAGTCTGTTCAAGATGTTAAGCAACGCCTCAAGACGTTCGTATTAGGGCATCATATCACTTCTCATCCTAGTTATTCTAAATGGATGAAACATGCTGAAAGACACTTCCGCCATCTCAGACTTGCTAAAGCGGGATACCACCCCCTTGAACTTGGACTTTATCGAATCGAAGGAAGGGGATTAGTTTCAGGCGTGACTGCAAAGACTTGGAATGCGAGCGGAATCATAGAAAACCGTCCCTACCCTGTACATGTCGCCGCAAGTGTTCCTGAGACGCCCCCTGAACTAGACTGTTACTGGTTACCTGCTATTTCGCTACCGATAGGTCAGAGCTCACTAACTAATTCCAGTCAGTGGGCGAATTTCATAGGTTGGATTCAAGTTCCGTTGCTGGTGGCTAGTCTGGAACAGCTTGACAAGGTGTTGGCTCAGATTTCTCCCCCGACTTTTGAGCGATTACAATCATTTAGTATAAATCCTCAAGAATACAGCGAATGGGAATCTCGATTCGGAGCCCTCCTTACACCAGGACAGCGACGTCTTGCCATTGCCTACCTGATAGGAGTTAGCCTTAGTGATGGTTCTATTTGGGCTGGTAGCAACCTTAGTAGCGTCTTCACGATTGGGCTCTCTTCAATGAGTAGGCAAGGGCCAGCGCCTTGGAGTAAGGACTTTGGTGATCTCGTGGCATATTATTGGACTCATTTTGGTATACTAACCAAAGCCGGAGAAGATATTTTACCAGGCACTCGTGGAGACGGGTCCCTGAAAGGAATGACCCAATCCCCAGTTAATCTAACACATAGATGGAAATCTAATAGCTCTCTCTTTCTGACTTGGTTCAACGAAGCGATCCTAAGACTCCCGCCAAGAGGAAGTCACACAGAACACTGTTCAAAGGCTGACTGGATTCTTCAAACAGACAAGGCTTTCCGCACGAAAGTGTTACAGGGGCTCTTTGATGGTGATGGCTGGGTAACATTCGGTGTTCGCTCACAAGTGGGAATTGCTTCTGAGGCCCAAGGCGAACTCGTTGAATCACTATTGCGAAGTGTTGGTATTCAGTCAATAAGGGATCGAAGTGAATCATCCTGTTTTAACCTAATAATCAACGCGAAGGACATGATACGACTATCATACGATTTACCACTTTTCCACTCAGCAACCGTGAAACAAGAACTGCTAGAGAAAGTTGTACAAATGCAAGCCAGTACACTACCACCAACTGTCAAAATTCAAGACCTCCCTCTGGTACGCTTCATTCAAGATGCTGCGGAATTAGGCAAGAGCGTAAAAGAAATTTGGACGGAGGTCTACGAAAGGGTAGGTATTTCTCTCTCTGGGGAAGGTATCCAGAAAATCATAAGAGAAGGGGCAGAGCGCCTCCGAATTGACCGGGGCGTAGTAAAAGCATACACCCAACTACTCAAGCTCCAGTTATCGTGCCCCCAAGAATCCATTCCCACCCTCGCCCGAAGGGTGATAGAGGAAACCGGCGTCGACAGGAGTATTGATACTTATCGCATATGGGCGAAAGGTAAACGAGTTCCGATTGATGTCAAACGCGCCATTTCAATCAACCACCCATCTATCGATGATGTGTTGTTAAAGGCTTATCCACACCTTCATAAGTACAAATCCTTGCTGGAATGGAAGTGTGCAGACTCCGGTTCACCACCAAGATAAATAGGAAGAATGTTCTCTCATCTCGAATACCTAGGTGAGTGATGATGGAACTCTTCGGTATTCGCACTCCGATAATACGACAGGGAGACAATCTTGTTGAAATCCTCTCCTCAGCCATTACTCAACATGGGCTCGCGCTGAAACACCGGGACATCCTAGTTCTAGCCGAAACTGCAGTGGCAACCGCTCAAGGGCGGATACGCCGGCTCTCTGATGTTACAGTATCCTCTCATGCAAAGAGGCTTTCGAAGAAATACCAGTTGGAACCGGAACTCGCACAACTTGTAATTGACGAATCAGAAGAGATACTTGGTGGCGTACCTCATGTACTTCTAACAATAACTTCGGGGATACTCTGCGCTAATGCGGGCATTGATAGGTCCAACGCGCCCCCCGGCTATGTTGTTCTCCTGCCAGAACACCCCGCCAAGGAAGCTTGGAGAATCAAGGACCACCTCGAATCCCTAGCAAACCAGGAACTGGGGATAATAATCGCTGATAGCCGGACGCAGCCCCTTCGCCTCGGAACCGTGGGGCTAGCGGTAGCTGTGGCAGGCTTCGAACCTGTCAAGGATCTCCGCGGACAGCCAGACCTCTACGGTCGCCTACTCCGTATCACTCGCTCCGCCGTCGCTGACAACCTCGCTTCCGCTGCCCAAGTCCTCCTCGGAGAAGCCAACGAACAAACCCCCGCGGTCCTAATACGCGGTGCACCCGTACACTTCACCAGAGAAAGAATTAGCCCCAGCGCACTCACCATCCCCCGACACGAATGCCTCTATTTCGCCATCTTCGAAGAATGGCACCACAAACACCAACCAGAACAGAGAACAGAACCCGAATAAGCGGAGAAAGCTCAGTACTCAAGATCCTAGTCATCCCTCCTGTCAACACAGGTAGGTCCAAAGGGTCATGTCGTCATAGCATTCTCCAAACAATACCTAGCGCAGAGCACTTTTTATCACTTCCCAAAAGAAAGAATGGTGCGGCCGCCGGGACATTCTGTCACACACGAAAACCCGCATATGACATTCGAACCCGGGCTATAGGCGTGGGAGGCCTAAATCCTAGCCGCTAGACCACGACCGCAGAGTACGTAACCGGAAAGACCGCTAGTCACCTATAATGATTTCCCATCACGCGCAGCAAACGCTGTGCTAGTTTACAGTGGGTGCCGTGTAGCGGTACTTCCCGTCTTTAGAAGCCTTCGCAATGGTGTCCGGGTCAATCCGCTTCAGCTCCCGCTCAGGAAAGACGGACAAAAGGTCCCAGCCGAGATCAAGGGTCTGCTCAATGGACCGCTCCTCAAACTCACCCTGCGACAAGAACCGCTCCTCAAAATCCTCAAGGAACTTCAAGTATACCTGATCTCGCTCAGACAATGCGCCCTCACCGACAACCGCCACAAGGTCCCGAAGGTCCCGGCCCTCAGCATACCCGTAGTACAGCTGTGCCTGCACCTCATTATGGTCCTCACGGGTAAGGCCCTTGCCGATTCCCTCCTTCATGAGCCGAGAAAGTGATGGTGCTGGGTCAATCGGTGGGTACACACCTTTATTATGAAGACTTCTTGAAGTAATAAGCTGTCCTTCAGTTATATAACCACTTAAATCAGCAACCGGGTGGGTGATATCATCACCTGGCATGGAGAGAATGGGCATCTGGGTGATGGTGCCTTTGCGTCCAATGATACGCCCTGCGCGCTCGTAGATGGATGCGAGGTCGGTGTAAAGATAACCAGGATAGCCGCGGCGTCCGGGGACTTCTTCGCGGGCGGCGGAGATTTCGCGGAGTGCGTTGGCGTAGTTGAGCATGTCGGTGAGGATAACGAGGACGTGCATGCCTTGTTCGAAGGCGAGGTATTCAGCGATTGTCAGCGCGGTTCGTGGCGAGATGATGCGTTCGACGGGTGGGTCATCTGCCAGGTTGAGGACGAGGACGCTGGTTGCGAGGGCGCCGGTTTCTTCGAGGGATTTGCGGTAGAATTGGGCGGTTTCGGCGGTGATGCCGATGGCGCAGAGAATGACGGCGAATTCTTCGGCTTTGCCGGGGATGGTGGCTTGGCGTGTGATCTGGGCTGCGACCCGGTCGTGGGGCAGTCCTGATCCGCTGAAGATGGGGAGCTTCTGGCCGCGTACGAGGGTGTTGAGTCCGTCGATGACGCTGAGCCCGGTTTGGATGAACTCTCGCGGGTATTGTCTGGCGTCGGGGTTCATGGGTGAGCCGTTGATGTCCAACTCGAGATCTGGGACGATCGGTGGTCCTTGGTCGATGGGTTGGCCTGATCCGTTGAGGACTCTGCCTAGAAGGTCTTGGGTTACTGGGGTGTGCATGGTTTCGCCGGTGAGGCGGACGCGTGTCTCCTTTGTGTCGAGTCCTCTTGTGCCCTCGAAGATTTGGACGATGGCGCGTCCGCGCATTGCTTCGAGTATCGTTCCTCTACGAGTTGTGCCATCTGGGCAAGTCACTTCGACGAGTTCGCCGTAGGCGACGTCTCTTACTTTTTCGAGGATAAGGAGGGGGCCTGATACAGTAGAGACCGTTTGGTAGGTTGGCTTTAGTGTTGCGGCTCGTTCATCTGCCATCGCGTGTAACCTCAACATTTACCTGTTTCTTGGGATGAAGTGGTAGCGGTGTCGCCCCACTAGGGTTAACATCTCTTTAAGATTTACCGTGGTTTAACAATGACCTTTCGCGGGGTGGTTTTCGCTCAGGTTTTGAGGAGAAGCGCGGTCTTAGCGATTCCTACGTTGTAGGCGAGGATGGCGCCGCAGGCTTCGAGAATGATTTGTACGATGACGGAGTCTTTCATCACGTCGACGATGGTCTCGGTTTGGCGTTTCCAGAGCTGAATCATAGGAATTTCCCCGAGGACTTGGTAGACTACCTCCTTGTTTCGTTGAAGGAACGCGGAGATAGCCTTCTTCAGATTGTCGTAGACCTTGCTTAACGCTGCCTCGGCGAACACGGCTTGGTCGGGGGGTGGCAGGCGCCGCGTGAGCGCCTCGGCAACGATGTAGATGTTCTCGTAGATGTTGCTCAGCTGCACGATGTAGTAGGCCGTGTCGAAGATGTCTTCGATTTCGAGCTTTAATCCGAGTGGTGGGATGCTGAGGGCTTTTCGGAGTTCGCGCTGGACGCGGAGATAGTTACCACGTTGCCGCCAGGCCTCGTCTAATATCGCCTTGGCTACGCGTGCGGTGGCATCTGCTCCGCTTCTGAGGCCTTTCACCAGTTTGTCGATCAACTCAAGCGTGGTGCGGCTACTGATTCTGACGAACTCGATGAGGTCGTCGCCGCGGATACTGGTTACTGCCTTGACGATGATGCGTCTATCCGTGGTTTCGATGATTTCGTAGCCCGGGAGCTGGTTGATAATCTTGATTAAGAGGTTACTTACTGGTTCACTGAAGGACCGGGCGCTCTCCAAGGTCAGCCGGTCGTACCCATCAATGTAGTAATTCTCCAGCAGGGTACTCAGCGACTTCTCGTCCTGCTCCACGAGCCGTACCGTCGCCTCCCGCAGC
Organism: archaeon; assembly: GCA_016550485.1. Classification (GTDB taxonomy): domain Archaea; phylum Asgardarchaeota; class Hermodarchaeia; order Hermodarchaeales; family Hermodarchaeaceae; genus YT-063. The sequence goes on along the minus strand of JABXGV010000056.1, from coordinate 8,795 downwards.
TCCGGCGTCTCCAAGAGATGGATCGGCGACAACAGTAACCCTTCCGGCACCTCCCGGAGCGACAAGCTCATCCCCTCCTTCACGCCGTGCTTCAGCGTCCATTTCCGTGGTAAGCTCACCACGATGGTCTCGCTACGACCCCACCTGATTGCCTTCCTAAGAACATCCATGATAATCTGATAAGACGTTGATACCCTCAATGCTCTTAATTCTAATGGGCGTGGGAAGTCCGGTCACATATTGAGGGATGAAAATTCCTTCAGCGCGTCTAGTTTGCTGAGAGTGAGCTGAATTCGCTTTGAATCTCCTTTTCTAGATCCTTGAAGTACTTCTCCAGAGCCTGGGGCTTGTCCTGCGGCTGGACCTTCATTCGCGCAAGCTTATTAACGACGGATAGCCCGATAATCCGGCGGAGTGGAACCCCAGCATCCACTGCACGCCGCATCTGCTCCCAGAACTCCATGATCACCTTCAGCATCCAGTAATACTTCGCTTGGGGACAGTACGTGTCAATCGGATGCAAAGCGGACTGCATCAGAAAATCCTCCTTCACCATGCGCGCAGCCTCCAGCACCGCACGCTCCCGCTCCGGCAACGCGTCAGGCCCGACCAGCTGGACAATCTCACGCAACTCCTTATCACGCTGAAGAATCGACATAGCTTCCTCTGTCAGCTCTGGCCAGTCAGATCCAAGATTCGTACGATACCAACCCGCCAGTGCATCCTTATACAGCGAATAACTCTGCAAATAATCAATCGCCGGAAAGAACCGACGCGACGCAAAATCCTTACTAAGCGCCCAGAACACCTTCGTAATACGAAGCGTCGCCTGACACACCGGCTCAGAAAAGTCACCACCAGGCGGAGAGACTGCACCAGTCACTGTGATACTACCCATACGCGAGGGGCTCCCGAGCGCCTCAACACGCCCAGCCCGTTCATAAAACTCCGCAAGACGACTAGCAAGATACGCAGGATAACCTTCCTCACCCGGCATCTCCTCTAATCGCCCAGAGATTTCCCGCAACGCTTCTGCCCAACGCGAAGTACTGTCAGCCATCAGGGCAACGTCGTATCCCTGGTCACGGAAATACTCCGCCAATGTGATTCCTGTGTAGATGGATGCCTCCCGCGCAGCGACTGGCATATTACTCGTGTTCGCGATGAGGATGGTGCGCTCCATCAGGGACTTACCGCTCTTCGGGTCCTTCAGCTTGGGGAAGTCCTCGAGCACCTCAGTCATCTCGTTGCCGCGTTCGCCGCAGCCGACGTATACGATGATGTCGGCGTCGGCCCATTTGGCGAGTTGGTGGAGGGTGACGGTTTTACCGGTGCCGAAGCCGCCGGGGATGGCGCCGGTGCCGCCTTTGGCGACGGGGAAGAAGGCGTCGATGACGCGTTGTCCGGTGGTGAGGGGGACTTCGGTGCCGGTTTTGGTTTTGTAGGGGCGTCCGATGCGGACTGGCCATCGTTGGGTGAGTGTGATGTCTTTTTTGCCTGTGTTGGTTTGGATTTTGGCGATGGTGTCTTTGAGGGTGTATTCGCCTTCGTTGGCGATGGTGACGAGTTTGCCGTGGATGCCGGGGGGGACGAGGATTTTGTGTAGGAACACGGAGGTTTCTTGGATGGTTCCGAGGACGTCGCCGGCTGAGACGTCGGCGCCTTTCTGGAGGGTGGGTTTGAATGTCCATTGTTTGTCCTCGTCGAGGGGTGATGCGGTGACGCCGCGGGTGATGAAGTCGCCGGTCTTTTCCTTGATGATGGGGAGGGGTCGTTGGATGCCGTCGAAGATGGATCCGATTAGTCCTGGTCCTAGCTCGACGTCGAGGGAGGTTCCGGTGGCGATGACTGGCTCTCCGGGTTTGAGGCCTTCGGTCATCTCGTAGCATTGGATGTAGGCGCGGTCGCCGACGACGCGGTTGACCTCGCCGATGAGTTTCTCTTCGCCGATTCTGCAGACTTCAAACATGGTGACGCCGAGGAGGCCATCCGCTTCGATGAGGGGGCCTGCGATGCGCCGTATTGTTCCTACTCTCGTGGTCATGATATCACCTTTGCGTTTGGCTACACCCGAGTGCAGCTATCAGCTATACTCAGTTGTGATAAGTCTTACTGTTATTCTTGATTATGCTAAGTCATATGGATGAAATATTTGGATGACATCAAAGAAATCCCGATTGTGAGTCGTGTTCAAAGGTAGTGGTGGGGAATAGAAGATGCAGTTACGCTATTTCAAAGGGAAGTCCGGAGGGGGAACTGAATCCCGCGAAGGACAATTGTCTACGAGCTTGGAAGTTTTGAGTAGTGTTATTTTTTTATCCACTACAAAATTATCAGAAATTTGTATCAAGAATACGTAAGAATCTTGCGAGCTAGCTCAAGGAGGCTATCAACTAGTCCCAGGCAAAGGGCGCTGTGCTACTCATAGTGCTTCTGCGCCTCCTCTTGCGAAGGCGTTAAGACAAAATCATAAACGGGCCAACGTGGCAGGGACCCGATGAGGGAGCCGACGGGGAGCCCCCACTGGTTAAGCAATACTGCGAGAGATTCCCCGACTAGGCTACCAGCGATTAGACTTTCTCGGTTGTGACAAGTCTTACTGTTGTGAGCTACCTCACGTTGTTGCTGTGAGGCTTCTTGGCTCATCCACAGGACTCGATCTCCCAGGCGGGGTTACGGAGGTCCTCGTGTCCGCAGGCGTGAATTCCCTACGCACCGTAGGTACTAACACCTAAAACGATATCAGCGTATACAAGCTCAGCGCGATTCATCACGCCCCTAAAGGATGGAGGCTTTCTTGCTTACACCATTCTAAAAAGGAAAGGGTGGTGCTCGATTGGAGGAGGTAGATTGTTAGAATCCTTCGAGTTCGACGCCGATGGCTCGTTTGATGAGTTTGTGGAGTGGGTTCTCTCTGTCTTCTAGGCGGCCGCGTTTGTCGGGGATTTCGACGATGACGGGGTAGGGTTCTGTAGATATTTCTTCGATGGTGCCGCGGATTTGTTCGGCTAGACGTTCGGTGATGATTACCAGTGAGACGTCGGGGTCTTGTGAATATTCGGTCAGGGCTTTTCGGGCTGCTGCGCTATCGGGTGGCACTGACGCCTTCAGGATGCCGGCGAGCCTGAATCCGATAACCGTGTCGGTGTCTCCTATTATCGCGATTTTCGACGTCATGCTGGGTCTCCTTCATGTTCTTCTGTCTGGCATCGAAGGCTGTGTAAGCGGCGTATCATCATATCCTCTGTGTCTATCCGTGATATGCCCAGTGGCATACGCTCTTTTTCTGCCAATTCGATTGCCAAGTAGTCAGGTTGTTCTAACCCGTGCAGTACTAAAAGGCTTGGCTTCGTTTCACTTTGGAGGGCTAACAGGGGTGATCGCCCTGTCTTTACGTTGGTAATAACTAGGGCGCGTTCCGTGGATGCCCAGAATAGCTTGAGGTATCCTTCACTAGATAGTGTTTGGAGGGCCCGGCTGTTATCGGCGACGATATATCCCTTCAGCACGCGATCGGTGAGTAGGTCGTTACAGGTGAGGAGGTCCACTCGAAGGGTTTCAAGGAATGATTGCGCATCGATTGCTCGGTGGAATTCACTGATGTCCTTAATGATGCTGGTGGGAATTTCTACGCTCATTAATCGTTGAAAAGCATTTACGACTTGGCCTTCGTTCTGTGAATCTAGTGCGATGATTGCTTCGACAAACCGTTTGATAGTTCGTGAACCCGGTGATTGCCGCCGTCCGCTCTCGTAGTCGCTGACCACGGAGGGGGAAATACCCAGGGACTCTGCTAGGAGGATTTGCGGGATGTGGAATAGTTCTCTCCATTTTCGCATGATTCGCCCGGGATTCTCGGAGAGGGAGATTTCTCCCGCCATTAGCCGTTTTAACCGTGTAACGGGCCGCATTCGATTACCACTTCAAGGGTGGAGCAGTGGAAGCGCATTCACGCCAGCAACACTACAATAGTGGTGTGCAAGTCGTTTAGATTTAATAAAGTTACGAAACTACGTTAACTGACGATTAAGTGGAGTTAGATAAGAAAAAAGCGAATGAGTGAAGATGGGGTAGATGAGTGGTGGGCCGACGGGGATTTGAACCCCGGATCTCACGGATTTCCGCTATGAGACTTGGATTTCTCATGACCCGAACCGCGAATCATACCAATCTAGACCATCGACCCACAAACAGGCTGTTTTTCTTCTTTTTATCTTAAGTCTTTCCTCGCCGGTATTTTAATTCCTGTTCATTCTCTTCGGGCGCCTCATTGGATAGTATAGCCCACTATTCAGGGAATTCCTCCTACGCTATGTTTTTATGATGAAAGAAATGAAAAGAGTGTTGATGAAGGAAGAAATCCTGAGTGTAATGGAAGAAGTCAGACGCCAAAGAAGTATTTCGAGCTCAACGCTGGTAACGTTGAACAGACTTTGCGGTGAAAGGTTCTGGAAAGCACTCAAGGCCGTAACATCGTCCCTAGTGAAGCGGTACCTTTTCGAGCCCAGCAACCGCGAGGTCTGGGTTATCGTTGGAAAGAACCGCGACTACCTTGTAAGTGATTTCTACTGCGATTGTGACGACTTCTACTTCAATTGTGTTATCAAACGACGCGCAGAATCCTGTTACCATATTTTAGCGAAACTTCTAGCAGAAGCCCTCGTCCTGTTTTCGGATATCAGTGTTGGTGACGAGATGTACGATGTCTTAAAGGAAGAATGGCAGATTCTTCCCCAGAAACGTTGATTTATTATGGCGTACAGTTTTTTTGCTTAGAAACAGTTAAAAGACGCGGGAATGTCATGGCAGGGCAGGTCACCAAAGTGGATGTGTTTTTTCAATTCTACCTTATTGCAACGGTTGGGTTGAGCATTATCGCCGCAATTCTAATCATAGTTTATCACATTCTAGCTGGTCGTGAGGATTAGTATGTATCCTTGCTTCTACCATGGTTGGCTACTCAGTACTATGTTATGAATTGGTTTTGGCGATGTTTTTAAAGTAAAAATGAAAGAAGAGCAATAGAGGCAAGCAAGAATGTCGCTCAAACTAGACGCTATTATTGAGCTCATTGTCACCAAATCAGGAAAACCAAAAGAAGAAGTAATACAGTTAATCGAAGCCAAGAGAAAGGAACTGGATGGATATGTTACAGATGAGGGAGCAGCTTCTCTTGTTGCAAGAGAATTAGACCTTGATCTCTTTGAAAAGCAAGAGACGTCTGAAATAAAGATACAAGTAAGGGATTTAGTAGCAGGGATGTCAGGAGTATCCCTAAACCTGCGTGTGCAACGAGTCTTTCCTGTTAGAACATTTACACGAAAACAAGGAGGGGAAGGAAAGGTGGCGAATTTGCTATGTTCAGACCCAACCGGGTCTATTCGCCTGACAATGTGGTCGCAGCACACAAAAGCGATTGAAGATCGTGAAATCGAAGAAGGGGACATAATCCGAGTAATAAACTGCCGGGTTAAAACAGGTCTGCGAGAACAGCTTGAACTTCATCTCGGAGTAGGCAGCCGTGTGATGTTGAACCCTCCTGATGTGGATCCAACGGAGTTCCCCGAAGTATCCTTGAAGTTCACAAAAATAGCAAATCTAAGAGAGGGGATGGGTGATGTTCATGTCCAAGGTACGATAAGGGCGAAGTTTCGTAAAACTACATTTAGTCGAGGCGACGGTGAAGGAGTGGTGGCAAACCTTTCCATCGGAGACGAAACCGGACAAACAAGGCTAGTGCTCTGGGATGAGCAGGCTGAGTGGTTTGACAAAATCGAAATCGATGATATGATTCGTATAGAGAGCGGATATGTCCGCTTAGACCGAAACAAGGTACCAGAACTCCATGTGGGGAGAAGGGGCCGGATAACTCGTCATGGTGCTGCTACTGTTGAACGCTCAAGCACGTCACCTGCTAGAACGCTATCTCTAAAGGATGTCAGGGCTGGAGACTACGTAACTGCTGTAGGAGTTGTTGTAGTGGCTAATCATGGAATCAAAACCTTCGTTAGGAAAGACGGCAGTGAAGGGAAACGACTCGTCCTTATTCTCGCTGACGCTACAGGCCAAGTTCGAGCCGTTGCTTGGGGAAGCGCCGCTGACGAGCTTTCTGATTTAACCGAAGGCACGTTACTAAGATTAGAAAACGCTGGCTGCAGGGTGGGGCTCCAGCAAGAGCTTGAATTACATATTAATAAATGGACAAAAGTCAAACGGAATCCTCCTGGTCTTGAAATAGAATCGCCTTCGCTAGAGCCCATAAGGACAATGAGTAGTGAATCACCAAGTCAATTACTTTCTAGTGTAACGCAAGGTAACTTTGTGACTATCCGCGGAACCATTGTGCAAGTGTTTCACCAACGAAGCGTATACGATGCATGTCCCAAATGCTCGCGGAAAGTGACCGTTGACCAGTCAGTAATCTCCTGTCCTAAATGTGGTGAAATACCGAAATCTGTTCCTCGAATCATAGCACAGATAATTATTGATGATGGAACTGAAAACATGCGTGCTAGATTCATCGGTGTACCAGCAGAAAGACTACTAGGGATGTCAGGAGCCGAAGCGAAAGCGTTAGTTGAAGAGTCTGGTGTTGATGAGGAACCAATTAGGCGGGCAGAGGAAAGTTTGCTTGGCAGAGAGATTATAGTCAAAGGCAGGATTAGATTGAACAACTATTCAAATGAACTAGAGATAGCAGTAACTTCGATAGAAGAACCAAATGCGGTGAGTGAGGCAAGCCGCCTTGTTGAGGAACTAGACCGAGGAACCCAAGCCTAGAATTCGTCCTTTATCCTTATGTTAATATAATACAACTGAGTATTCTAAATGGGAAAAACAATGGGTCGGCGAAGAAGAAAAATAACGCATAGACGGCAATCACGTACAATACCAACAATTTTTCATTGCCCTAAATGTGGGCGGTCAGCGGTTCGAGTTGAGCTAGACTATAAAGTGGGGGAAGCTCTAGTTCATTGCGGAAACTGTGAATGCCAAGCAACTATCCCGATATCCCCGATTACCGAACCAGTGGATGTTTACGGCGACTGGATTGATTTAATCAGTAGAGAGAAACGTAGCGTATAGCTGAAGAGGGTTAAGCAGTAAACCTTTTTATCCGTCTCTAGCGTTTCTGATTGAAAATGCTCTAGTTAAAGCCAAAAACGCACTGGAGCCAATAGCATATTAACTAGAATTTGGTGATAGGTAGATTATCTATACCTTGTCGCTTAATGGTCTCGCAAATCAGTTTGAGGTACTCTGATGAAAATTTGTTGTATCATCCCAGCCTACCAAGAATCGCAAGCCATCGCGCAAGTCGTACAAACTACTAGAAAGTACATCGACTGTGTATTCGTTGTTGATGATGGAAGTACTGATGGAACTGGTGATATTGCTGAAAGAAGCGGCGCAGTAGTGCTTCGACACCCGAGAAACCTAGGGAAAGGGGCAGCCCTTCGAACAGGCTTCCAAAAGGCCCTTCAAGCAGACTGTGGCATCATTATCACTCTTGACGGCGATGGACAACACGACCCTAATTTAATTCCACGATTTCTGACAAAAATCAAAACGGACAAGGCTGATGTTGTTGTAGGATCCCGTTATACTACTCTCGCAGAAACGATGCCGCTTTTTAGGAAGCTTAGCAATCTGATGACATCTATACTTCTACGTCTACTATTCAGGATACCAATAACTGATTCACAGAGTGGTTATAGAGCATTCAGAAAGCGTTTGATAGAAAGGATCACTATTCGCGATAATGGGTTTGCTGCTGAAACAGAGATACTCATTGATGCTAAGAGAGCTGGTGGCACCTTCGCAGAACTTTCTATATCGACGATTTATGGCACCGAGAAATCTAAAATTCGTGCTCATCGTGACATTGCTCGTTGGCTTTCTACTTTGTTTCGTAGCCTCATTCATCGCTGACGTTTAACACGCCAAATCGAATAGACGAATAGGCATATACCAACAAGCAGCACTAGAGCAACGAATGTAATCATTATTGGTGTTGGGTCAGATATAAGGAAGATTGTCATCCAGTGGAAGATATTGTACCAAAGAATTGAATTATCACTTAACTGAAACCAAGAACTATTTTGCCCAGCACACAGCGTGTCCGAGAACATTGTCGTTGAGGAACAAAGCACAATTCGCGATGTATTAATTGTAAACGCAGCCAGCCAAGGGGGCTGCTCTTGGATGACTTCCCCATCAATCGAGACAGCTTGCGAAGAGTTCGCTCCACGGGAAACTATCAGGTCAGAGTTATTAGTTGACAGCGAACCCCCCGAAAACATGATTTCTCCAACCCCGGAAAAAATAGCAGCTTGGTTTTCACTGGTTACTCCCGACGAGTTGATTCTAACATTATAGGGTACTGAAATATTGTTGAAAGAATCTATGATTGAATCGCCTTGGGTTATGTTGTCTTGCTTCACAGTTGTGAATCGAATCCTGTCCTCTGAAATTCCATGGAGGATTTGATTCAACAGCTCGGGATTCCCAATCTGTCTTCCTTTAACCTGATAATCTCCAAGGAGAAATAGGGAACCTCCTTCACCAACAAAGTCGGATATTGCTTCAAGCTCTATTTCGGAGTAGTTCCTCCCAGGGTTCGGGACAACCAATACTCGAGCTCGATCGAGGATTGTTGAATTAATCTCGCCCTCGGTATGAATTTGAACGAAATATTCTGTATGACTCTGGAAGAAATCAATTGCTTGTGTGAAATTTTTTTTCGCAATACTAAGCGGTTGATCATGGCTCATATCAAAAACGATTATGATTTG
>JABXGV010000055.1 GCA_016550485.1 archaeon | reverse complement strand
ATCACTTTCTCTGAGGGAACTGGCGACATCGTGAATCCTGCTCTCGATGACCTCCTTGATCCGTTTCTCTTTAAGGAGTAAGGGTACGCCACTGATTTCCTCAATCGATGAGCAGGGATTCTTTGTTTCCCTAAGGTTCTCGGCGATATTTTCGACTCTTTGAAGGATTGCTTCTTGGACGAGTTTGCTCTCAGCTAGATTCCTGCTTGTCTTGATAAAGGAGATGAGCCGACTTGGCTCCTTGGTGTGAGTAATCGCTTCTGCCACAGCCTCCTTTACAATAGCTCTCTCTGTTAGACTCCTTTCGTCCCTGACAACTTGGAACAACCTCAAGTCGGTTTCTGGATTCTTGATTCCCTTCACGATGGCGTCAATAATCACTTCATTATGGACTAGAGCCCTCGAATGGAGGATAACATCGACAATATGCCAAGACTGATCTGAGGATACGATATCTTTCGCCAAATCCTGAATTCTCTCCTCTATAGCCCTCTGGATCAGTGTACTCTCAGCTAGGCATCGTGCATTAAGAGCTACTCCAATTACTAGCCAATAGGAACTGGAGGGTTCCAAAATTGCTTGCGCTGTGGCTTTTTCAGTTCGGGGATCCTCTAGTATGTGGCGAATCTTTCTGATGACTCCGATAACATTATAGGGTGCCATGCTTGTGCTGATTGAGGCGATTATCGCTTCCTTGATTTCCTCATTTTCCACCAAGCTTCGAAACTCTACAATCTCGTCGAAAATCTGCCAAGAATTCCTCGATTTCTTAATTGCGGCAGTTATGGCAGCAATCACAAGGGGGTTCTCTATAAGGTAACTTATCGAGTGGATTACGCGAATTATCATCCAAGGATTTTCACTATCTCTTATTGCCTTAGCTATCTGTTGAGTTTTTCCTGCAATCGTCGACTGGATATCTTCATTCCCCACTAACTTCTCGACTTCACTAACCGCCCGAATCTCCCAGAAAGGAGCTTCTGAAGCCTTTATCGCCTCCACTACAACTTCGATACTCTCGCCTTTCAATTTCTCTAATCTAGCTACTCTGGTTTCAGCATCTTCCTCGCTCAAGAGAGTCACCTGATTGCCCTAATGCTTCACACGATACGGCTCTAATATTGTACTGCTGAATCGGATATGAAGCTTTCAAAGGTCTTAAGGCGCTAATGCCTTATGAAGCAGCACCTATGCTAAAAGAGTTGGAGCCATTCCGATGAACAAGCTAGCGATGTCCACCGGTCCCTTACCTATCATCATTGACGCGGACTACCATGACCTTGATGGCATCATCCGGGCGATGCAGAAGCTCTGGAAGACCGGGGCAGTGGATGGCTTCGAGTTGCAAAACCAGGCAGAATGGGTCGCCGAGGCGAGACCCCGGGAGCGAGCAGAACGGCGAGGACCCCGCTGGGAGGTCAGCACCAAATACACCTGGGAGGAGATTGCCGTCAAGCTGCAGCGTTCAGGAGTGCCAATAACAGCGATTCATGCGAACCGGGATGCGGGTATCTACCTGTGCTGTGAGTCTGCTGCAGAGGTTGCCTTTGGTCGGCGGCTCCTTGATGACTCCCTGCGATTGACTCGGGCGGTCCAGGCTCCAGTGTTGGTGATTCATCTCTGGAACACCTTTGAAAAAACTCTAGATCTGGTTTTTCTGCGGCAGACCCTTACGGATTCAGGTGCGGAATTTCCTGATGTGTTGGCTTCGGTGGAGAATATTCCCACCAGCGTTGTCGGGTCGACGCCTTTCCAGCTCGTCAAGGAGTTCCCCTTCATTACCCTGGATCTCCGGTGGGCGGGGATGTATGATGAGCTAGACCTGTTCGAGTCCGTCAAGGACCGGATTGTCAATGTTCACTTGCGAGGGCAATTAGAGGGACAAGAGTGGGTTCTTAACAATTCACCTTTCAGCCTAGGGGAAGCTTTGGCTAAGATTCTGAAGGAATGGGGATATCGGGGTGTGCTCACGATGGAGGCAGAAGGCGGGCTTCGGGATGCCTCCTGGGAGGATTTTGTAGCGGCGACGAAGACGCTGCGAAACTGGTTCTAGCGGTTATACTTCTCTGGCAGTTATTTTGACCACGAGCCCGGCCTTGGTGGGGTCGGGGCAGCGAACGTATTCAGTGGTGACACCATCGGCATCGATGAGTTTTTCGTAGGGGGTGCCCTTGTAGGTCCAAGCGAGTGTCCCGCCGTGCTCTAGCGCACGGATCATGCCACCGGCGGCGTCTTGGAGCCATTTGCAGATTTTCCCGCGGTCTTCGGGCCATTTGTATTTCTCTCCTACCTTGTGCGCGACGCAGCCGTCACCACCTTCAAAGATTTCTAGCTCGATTATTCTTCGTTTTGGCATCATCTTGCTTTCAACCGTTTCTGTTCATACCTATGTATGTCGGAGGAGACGGATAGGAGTTGATGACCCTAAGAGCCTTTGGGTTTCGTACCATAATCTACAACGTGGGCGGTTAGCTAGTTTCCATCGACTTTCACGAGGTTAGGTGAAGCGGAGTGGTGGCTAACCAGGTTTGTGGCTTTCTCATTGCATGAGGCTTTATTAGCCTCTACGGAAAGGCTTTTATCATAATAATAGAGAGCACTCTCACGCATTGAGAGAGATGAGCTGGTTTTCACATCCCCAGCCATACGCCACAATCTTAGTAATTTGCACTTTTGGTGGAGCCAATGGAAATCAAGGTCTACAAGGCGTACAACCCCGACGCCATCAGAAAAACGACACCTAATAAGAGAATCCGTGAAGCCTTTGAATCCACAGATAACGTTCTCAGATACCTCAGCGAACTCAAACCCAAGATTACTACCCAGTATGTCGCAGCTCTAACGAAGCGACTAAGGGATGTCGTAAAGGACTTCGAGATGGACACTGGATTCCTGGACCACGACGAAATCACCCAGGACCTCAACCACCTAAATGCCCATTCTGATTTACTAGACACCATCCTACTCTATGTGTTCAAACATCTCGACCTCCCCCAATACCCCGATTCGGGGTCCGAGGAAATCGGCGTCAAGAGCCTCAACACGACCAAGGCATATGAACGGCTCGCCTATCATCGAGCCAAGGCCATTGCAGATGTGCTGGGAGATGAGAAGGCAATACCTTTGTGGAAGAAGGTTGTTGCGAAGAGACTCGAAGCAGAACGAATCGAGTATGAGAAGAGGCAGAGGGAGAGAGAAGAGAAGGGGGAAGGTATCCCCTCACTCACCGAAGTGAGAGAAGGGGCCATTAAACGCTGGATCGAAACGGGTCTGGGGGATTTCGTCGCCTGTGTGTTTGACGAGCATAGCGAGGTGTTCCGGTTCGACCGGTGCATCACCCACGAAGCCCTCAAGGACCTAGAGGATACTGACTGGGCGTATCTCGCTACATGTTACATTGGCGATGCCCCCGAGTACAACACCTTCGGGACCCAATACTTGCGAAGAACTCAGACCCTCCATCATGGGGCCTTCTGTGACGAATTCTACTGGGATAATCGCTTCCACAAGGACCCAAAACAACCGGATTTAGAGTTCACAAGAAGTCTGGGTAGAAATCAAGGAACAGATGAATAAAACTAGAATTCAATGGTGAGTGATGATGAAGTTCACGCATGTTGGAGAATGTCGCCCAGAGGTTATGGACGAATTAACACAGGAGTATCAACCACTTGAACATACGGAACGCCTTCTGGAGAGTTTCGACTACCTACTGGGAGTAGTAAAGGCACAGCAGCCAAAAAATCTAGCTGAGTACGTGGCAAACCTAGAGGTACGATATCAACGGCTCGTAAAGAGCGATTATCTGTCTTTAGGAGAGGATGATGTCGCCCCCCTGATTACCGAAATGATCCACCTAAGGGAACATCCCTCCTTAGCTAGACTCTACCTCAATTATCGCTTTCAACTCTTGCAGCTAGCTAAAGCGACGGAGTGGAAAAGCGCGAAAGTCAAAGTCATTCTGCGAACCTGGATGCGCGCTCGGTACATTCCTATCTACACCAACCTCCAGGTCTTGACCGAGACCCTCCCCCGTGACGAGGCGATTCAGCTCTTCAAACACTACATCAATGAGTACATGCGAAGACGTGTAGCCGAAATGGACGACCGGTTCCAGACTCTCGAAGAACTCCGAGAGATGTTGCTCGATGTCGAGAAATGGGGTATTGTGACTAACGTAGGCGAGGTTGAAGATGGGAAACTGATTGTGCGGAGAGACACCTGCCTCCATCATGCGCTTCTCGCCGATATCCCT
>JABXGV010000054.1 GCA_016550485.1 archaeon | reverse complement strand
TTCCAGTGAGGTGTTTATGATGCTCTGGACACTTCCGCATCTGATACATCTCACCTCAACCTTGAGCCTCCCGCCTATTGTTGTGCCCCAAATCTTAAAGTTAGGCAGCCCGCACTTCTCGCATTCTTGTGGTATCTTGAGAATGTAAGGTGTCTTTGTGTGAGGTGTTTCGAGGTCGATGAAAGTGATGGGGGATTCCGGTTTCAAAGGGCATTCCCTTTAATTGTTAATTTCAGTAGTATTTAATTCCCTGCGAAACGGGGTTTCTGAGATAGTTTTAGAAACATCATTCCACGTAGAGGAGGTATAGGATCTACGAGTCCTGGATACTCGCCATGAAAGGGAGGTTGAAGCTTCTCCTGTTGAGGCTCTGAGAGACGATGGGGGAGGGGTACAAGTTAGAGGTGGCCTATAGTGTCCTGTTCAGGTTTGACAAGAAGGACTCAGATAGGAGTTCAACTAAGAGGAATATAATAATACCCTTTTGTGAAGGTGCGAGCGAGCCGACAGAATAGCGTGCGGGTGCGCCGATTTTACGCGGTTACGACGCAGGCAAGGACTTTTGACCAGAGCTACAGACTCCGCCGCAATGCCTAAGAGGGTTACCGCACGCATTTATTTTTAAATATTTCTAAGATATATATATTTTCTAGATGGAAATAAAGTGGGTAGCGTACGGCCTGATAACATTGATCATTATTCTTAGTTTTTCGAGTTTATACTTGGTTTTCCGAATGCGGCAGAAGCAATAGAATAACACGCGTGCACAAACCCCAATTTTACATGCGTGATACGCACGCAATATGGCCAGTTGCTTTGTCAAGGGATCAGGTAGTATTCTGGACTATCGATGTTTTCGGCATGCAATGCTTCTAGGAACTCGCGCGCATGCCTGTTAAAAAATTCAAACTGCCTATCCTTTTCTCGAAAAATATAGATAAGAAAATAGTTTTATCTTTATTCAAGATCGAGAAAGAATCACTATTTTCCCTGGCGCTTGAGTTGTTGCTTTTTCTGGGTTTAGTTTAATCTGGCCGATCAACAGATCTTCTACGTACAGTAGCTCAAAAGTGACATTGTATTTTAGCGGTGGTGTGAGTAGGCCTATCACATCCTGGGGTTCGGCTGTTTGAAAGCTGCCCGTTATTCTTTGGCCTTCTACTTCGAAGCTAGTTGTCGGCATTTTCCCACCATCAGTGTTTATGGCTGTGGCTTGTTTATCGCTCTCGATGTCGAGGACGAAGTCGAATAGGAGAGGGTTGGTGGTGTGTATCACTTTCCAACTTCCGGTCAAGTAGCGTGGGATCACGCTTGGACCAAGGTCAAATTGCTTTATCCTGCCTTTTTCATCGTACTCGAAGGTGAGTTCTAGGCCGTCGTTGGGGCCGCAGTGAACCATATAGCGGGACCCTTCGATGTTCTGAAGGAAGGCCATGCTGCCTCCTTCCCCCATGACCAGGTTGCCTTCTTCTACTTTGATCTGTAGCGTCTGGTCTGGTATCCCGTAGGTGCCTGCTATCTTTCTCCACTCGTCTGGGATTTTGTCTGATCGGGTTGTCTTCGGATCAAAAGTCTTGTGTTCACCTGATGCCATGCTCAACGCTGTCAGGGCCGGTGGTCTCCAGCCGGAGCCGTCGTTCAGGTTCGTGTTCCAGATGACCCCCGTTTTAAGGTCGGGGTAGAAGGCGACGTGAGATGTGAATCCCAGCATGCCGCATGTGTGTCTTATGACTATGTGGCCGTTGTGAATGAGCCTGAACCAGGACAGCCCCATGCCACTTCTCGAGTCGCCGGTGGCGGCTTGGAGCTTGTGAGATTCCTTCAGAGTCTCTTCCTTCAGGATCCTTTTCCCTTTGTACACGCCCCCGTTCAGCTGGGCAATGATGAAGTGAGAGTAGTCGGTGCAGGTGGAGAAAAGGTTCCCGGAGGCGGCCGGCGGGTTTATTCCAGACACGTATGGTTCCACTCGCTGTATGGGTTCCTCGAGGACTCTTCGACCATAACCTGTCGACATCCTGCCCTCCATCGATGGCGTCATGTAGAAATCGCTTGAATCCATCTCGAGGGGTATGATGACGTTCTCCTTCATATAGCTCGGATACGGAGTACCTGAAAAGTGCTCGATTAAATGGCCCACTATGACAAAACCGGGATTAGAGTAGCCGTGGACATGTCCAGGTGGTCGTACAGCCCTAGCAAACCTTGCTATGTACTTCTCAGTGGATGAAGCCTCACGCTCGTCACGTGCTCGCGGAGTCCCTATTGTGGGTAGACCAGAGTAGTGTGTGAGTAGATCTCGGATGGTAGGTTGTTTGGCGAAAATGGTCTTGATCTTCACCTTTTCGAGATGGTCGTTCACCGGATCGTCGAGGCTGAACATGCCCTTCTCCATGAGTTGAAGTAGGCCTGTGGTCACGAATGGCTTCGTCATGGAGCAGTATCGGTAAACCGTGTCTGGGGTTGCCGGAGTCTTTTCCTCCAGGTCGGCGTAACCGAACCCCTTTGACCATGCTATTTCTTTTTCTTTCACTATTGCTACCGAAGATCCTGGAACATTCCTTTCCTTCATCACGGATGATACGAAATTATCGATTGTCTCAAACATTTTCAAATCTTCTGTTAGAAATCGTTTGTAGTTGATATTAACTATTACGTGATGTGATGCACGCTTGCCTTAGTTCAATATACAATCTTTAGCGTGCTCGCTCATTATAGTAGGTACTCGCTGATGTGAGCACGCATTGTGGCAGGATATTATTATGTCTGCAACGTATACGCGCGAGTACATTTATGACTGTTAAGTAATGATCTTCCAAGATGTCTGAAAGTGACGCAATTCGAGAAAGACTTCATAGGGATATTGTATATGCGTTCATCATCTGCGTTGTTGACGCAAGTATTCTTTACTTGATCTCATTATTAGTATGACATACGCATTATGCACGCTCGCTGAAGGACTATTATCCTAACTTTCAATGTTGCTAAACGAAATTTTTCTCTATTATTACTGGCGTGCGTGTGCGCGCGAGCCTATTTACCCTTGCACGCTTTTAATAAAGTCAATAAATCGTTAGACAACCCTTCTTATTCGCCATTTTTTCCCATTCCTCGAACATCTTGACGAATTTTTTAACTTCCATGATAAACTCAGAGAGAGAGACATTCGAAGCGCCTAGTAGAATCACCTTTGCTGCCTGACGCTGTAATTCAGGCGGTAGGGTGTTCTTTACGCCACCCATTAACATATTGTT
>JABXGV010000053.1 GCA_016550485.1 archaeon | reverse complement strand
TCCCACGGACTAACTCGTGCCATGAACGCCTCTTCTACTTCCTCGTCATTGGTGAAGCCGTTATGACTGCCGACGACCCGGTTGAACCCCGCTCCATTCGATCGATTCAACCCACTGACAAGGGAAAGCTGGTAGTCGTGGAAGGGGTCGTCACAGCTGTTGAAGCAAAAACTCTGGGAACCACAGAAAGGATGTATGTTTGCAGCAAATGCGGGAAATGGGCTCCATTATGGAAACCGGCGATATGTCGGAATCCCGACTGTCGAAGCACTGGGCCATTTGAGGGGCCATTGCTGCACATGTTTGTGAGCAAGCAATGGATCACTGTTCAGGAACATGACGCGGAGAGCCACCTCAGCCAACCCCCTCAATCAATTGACTGTCTACTCGAAATCCAACAGGTCGATACCGTGAAGATCGGTGATACCGTCCAAGTCGTTGGAGAAGTCTGGTTTAGCGCCAAACGTCAACGGTGTTTACGGGTTGCTCGAATAACGAAACTCTCGTCATAATATGACCTTGGATCCTACCTTCTCTGCTTCGCAAGGGCAGCTAAGAGCTTGGTTCTGTCGAAGTAGACCTCGTTCCGGGTGACCTTCTCGCCATCCCACTCAACGATATCGAGTCCATGCTCGATGATAATCTCTGACCCAACGGGGATCGTGGCACGCCACTTTAAGACAAAACCGTGTTCAGTGGGGAATACCTCGACGACCTCCCATACCCAGGTTGGATTCGCGGCAAGCAGCTTCTCAAAGTAGGGGCGCAGCTCATCGTATCCCTGCAACCCCCGCGGTCTCGCCGGGTCCAAATAGAGCGCGTCCTCGGAGTAGAACCTGAGGAGCACTTCTGGCCTGTTGCCCGTCCAGGCATCCAACCAGTGCTTACAGAACTCGAGTATCGTCGTTTTGTCAAACATATTGTTCCTCCTCGCTCATGTCTAGTGTCTAGCTTGCACCAGTATTATTGTTCTCCTTCCACAACAAAGTCTATCGACGCACCAGCTAACGAAGTTTTCGTCGACACAATGGGCAGTCCTGGTTTGCCTTAATCCACTTCTGTAGATGCCTCTTGTGCGCTTGCCCTCCACATGAAGGGCACGAAAGAATCTTTTCCCCCTCAGAGATTGGTCCACTACACACCATACACGGTGGTCCAGTACCGTCACTAATGGCTTCGAGAGCCTTATCCCTTCTCTTCGTCATTGTACTCCTAGATGGCGGGGAAGAACGAATGCCACGAGCAAGACACAAAGGGATAAAACCCAAAAAGATCACTATCAAAACGATGGTAAAGGTTCCAATACCTGTTCCTTCTCCATAAGTATATGCCCAAAAAATTGTTATGAAAAAAATGGGTATCCAAATTAAGAAACAAAGTAAAACCCATTTTGATAGGCCTTCAGTGTCTTCGCTACTAATCTCTCCCTTTGCTTCTATGGGTTGGTCATGGTGTTCGTTCAAAATAGTCACCAATTCCCAGAATACCTAAATTTCTCTTAGCAATAATCTTTTTGATGCGTTGGCTTGCTATTCTTTTGTGGTGACATGGGTTTGATTACAGTCGTCTCCGATGTCCATTTGGGCTACTCAGGCGCCGATTCAGCCTTTCTCGATTTTATCCACTCCTTCATCGCCAAGGAACGCGTCGACCATCTAGTTCTGGCAGGGGACATCATCGATTTCTGGCGACGCTCCATCGACAATGTCCTCAGCGAGAGTAGAGAAATCTGTCTAGCGCTAGAAAGGCAGACCCCCAAGACGACGGTCCATTACCTCTGCGGAAACCACGACATAATCGCCGCCCAAGTCCTCAAGAAGACCTACAAGCGATTCAAGTACACCAGCACAAAGCGCGATGGCATTGGCCCAAAGCCCCTAGTCCTCCGTGAAGGCCCCCACACGTATCGCTTCGTCCATGGCTACCAGATGGAGGTGCCCGAGCAGCTGCTCTGGGTCTACGAGAACGGGATTAGCCGGGGGCTATGTGCGAGCAACGAGGTCTTCGGCGCAGCCATGTCAGGCATCTGGGGTGTGGTACACCCTGAACCGAAACGCGAAGATGTGGGCGATGCCCTTATCCGGCAGCGCGTCGTGGGACGCATCGTTGAAGCCGCAGCAGAAGATGTACTCCCTGCAGACCGAAGCCGCCACGCCGCCTACACCGACGAAGAACTCCACCTCATTACCGAACACATCCAGCAAGGCAAATGGTTGGCTAAACCTCCACCATCACTCGAAGGGCGGGTATCCCTGGCGAAGGGCGAAATGCGCCGGCTCGTCGAATACTACAGCAAACCCACCAAGGAGCGCGATCTCTCCCCTGACCTGAAGAAGTGGCGGAAAACCGCTGAGGACCGCATAGGCCTTGAGCCCGACGACTTCCTCGTCTTCGGGCACACCCACAAACAGCAGGTGGACATGAGCATCAAAACGGGCAACTCGGGGAACTGGGGCTCCGAAGGCAACTACTACCTGATTATCGACGACGGTAAAATCCAAGCACGCCAGTGGTAAACCCCTAGTAACGGTTCCTAGAATAAGACATTTAGGTGCTCTCCGGTTCTTCACATGCTCACCATCTCCACGGATATCGCTATCGTGAAGTGGGTGGTGCTGTAATGTGGAGGGGTGTCGTAGAGGGGTTTCCACAATTATTGCGTTTCGGGTCGGGTTAGGTTTTAGGCTGAGGATGCATAGGTTCGTGCCTTATAGATTGCAAGGATGCCGCTGATGTACCCAAAGATAGGGCCCAACAGGAAAGCGAGGCCGATGAAGAGGTAATAATTGTAGACGATGCAGGGCGTGTAGAACGTCAACATAACGGTATTCATCGCAGCAAAGACTAGGGTGCTGATTCCTCCCATCATCAGCTTACCCCGGTACATTAGCACAGCACTGACTAGTAGGCCTCCACAGGTGATGAGAACGAGGAACAAGGTGCTCGTATAGAACATGAGGTTCATGCCTGCGTGGTTCAACAGGTGCATGCTTATCGTTCCTTCTGGCAAGCCCTCATGAGCCGCGATGGTCTCTAACAGACCCGCGGTTGCAGGCGAATATAGCCACCAGACTGGAATGATACTAATAAGCCCGCAGATAATCGCAAGGGCAGGTGCAAAAAGAAAACGATTCGGATTTCCGCTACTCATTGGTCTTCCCACCGAACAATAGTGTATTACTTCACATATCCTGCCTTAAAAGCACTACTAGTTCCCGCCACGACAAACCACTCAGCATCCAGACACTTCCTCTTCTCCTCCTCATCTTCCCCGGGTGGGCTTGTCGGGCTGAGGGGGGTGGTGGAGGTTTGTGGGGCGGTAGGTTTTAGTGGGGGGTTGGGGAGTGTGTTCTGGGGTTTTGTCGTGAATTGGCGTAGGCTTCCGCGGTATCTTCTGCTGTTGTTCTGTTATGTGGTGCTGGCCGCATTTCTGGTCGTCTCGGTGTTGTATGTGTTTCTTGACTACACCACTGCGGGTGTCCTAGTAGCCATCTTCTATCCAGGGATAGCCCCGCTCCTCAGTTTGGGATTCATTACCTGTGGCGTGGTGATTATCCGATTTTCGTTCATGAGGAATCTGAAGGGGCGGATTGTGGTGTATGGGTTGTGCGGGTTCCTCTTTGTGAGCGCAGTAATGCCCTACGCGGCGCTCCCCCTCGGTGTCTCGGCAGCGGAGGCGGAGATGGTGGCGCAGTATGGGGCGGACTATCTGGGGTTAGACACCTCCCAGATGAGGCCCGTGCCCTTCAGCGTCTTTGACCTCCTCTACGGGTTTCCCATCGACGAGTCACGCTTCTCGGTGGAGACGGATATCCGCTACCTCGACAACGGGGAGGACAGCTTCTTCTTTGATTGGTACAAGCCGGTCGGGGCAGGCCCATTCCCCGTGGTAATCTGCCTCCATGGGGGTGGCTATGTTATCGGGAACAAAGGCGTAGGCAACGTGATTCCCTTCAACAAGTACCTAGCGCAGCAGGGCTATGTGGTCTTTGACCTCCAGTATGGGCTCTTCGACATTGCCGCCTTTGAGGGTGACACCTTCGAGTTTATCTCGCTGATTGGGCAGTGGCGGCAGTTCATCTCGCCCGCCTACAATCGGAGCTACACGATTCAGGAGATGGTGGAGAACATTGGCTACTTCACTCAGGTGCTCGAGCAGAACAGCACCCGGTACCACGCGGACATGAACAACGTCTTCGTCGTGGGGCGCTCTGCGGGCGCCCACATGGCATCGATCGTCACCTTGGGCTACAAGAACTCCTTGTTCTTGGGGAACTTCTCGTCGACCATGAACATCACCGCGGGCATCTGGTTTTATCCACCCACCAACATGGGGGCTATGTCGTCGGAGTTCACGGACGCGCTGATGGCGGGCTCTCTCCCCCTCGAGGACCAGTACAACAAGTTCTCAGCCAGATACCTCATCCAGAACAGCACCGTCGTGCCACCAATTATGATTGTGCACGGGAGCAAGGACAAGCTCGTCGACTATCAGACCCAGGGCGTCGACTTCGTCCAATATGCTAGGAGTCTCGGGCGGGTGTGTTTGCTGATTACCATTCCTTGGGGTGGTCATGGCTTCGACATCAACTTCCAAAC
>JABXGV010000006.1 GCA_016550485.1 archaeon | reverse complement strand
GAAAATCGGTCTCTTTCGCCCAATCACCGTCTGGCCCTTTCCTAAGGAACAATTGAAAGAAGCTGCCACTAATGCCCAGCATGTGGTCGTGGCAGAACTCAATTATGGGCAACTAGTAGGTGAAGTGGAACGGGTAATTCGAAACGAAGTGCCTGTTCATCTCATTCCACGAGTCTGTGGCACCCCCCATACCCCTGATGAACTCATGAAAGAAATCCGGAGGTGCGTCAATTGAGCACCACTACACGCGCCACAACAGGAGAACATCCCATCCTCAACTATATTCGACGTGATCGTTTACCTCACATTTTCTGTAGTGCTTGTGGCATCGGCACCGTCCTTCAAGCCTTTGCTAATGCACTACGAAGTTTAAACTTCGATATGGACCGCCTCGTGGTGGTCAGCGGTATTGGTTGCACCGGCCGTGCGAGTGGCTATTTTGCTGCAGATAGCTACCATACGACACACGGTAGAGCCCTTGCCTTTGCTAGTGGGGTAAAGGTGGCTAATCCCAATCTTAACCCCGTCGTTATCAGTGGTGATGGCGATCTGTTCGCTATTGGCGGGAACCACTTCATTCATGCAGCACGGCGTAATGTCGATATGCTGGTGCTTTGTATCAATAACTTCAACTACGGAATGACTGGGGGGCAAATGGGTCCCACGACCCCAGACGCTGCTATCACTGTTACGTCTCCTGATGGTAATATTGAACACCCATTCAATTTAGTCAGTGTGGCTGCCGCCTCTGGTGCCGTTTTCGTGGCTCGATGGACCGCTCTCCATGCTCGACGCTTAACCAAATCCATCGAAAAAGCCCTTCAGAAGAAAGGCTTCAAATTCATCGAAGTCATCTCCCCCTGTCCTACACTCTATGACCGTTACAACCGCCACGGCTCCGGTCTTGATGTAATGAAGAAATACCGAGAAATTTCAGTCATCCGCAACTTCACAGATCCCATGCAAGCTGAAATTGATTATCGAACACGCATTGTTTGCGGTGAATTTGTCGACATTGAAAAACCTGAATTCGCTGACTTACTCACCAAACAATCAGAGGAACTCCAGAAGAGGGGACAATGAAAAAATGACACGAACAGAAATACGACTCGGTGGACTCGGCGGGCAGGGCATCATCAAATCTGCAGTAATTATCGGCGAAGCCGCTACCATTCACGATGGCAAGCAAGCAGTACAGACTGCTTCCTATGGTCCTGAATCCCGTGGTAGTGCCTGCAAAGCCGAAGTCATTATTTCTGACCAACCGATTGACTACCCTCTGGTGTTAACGCCTCAAATCATGGTAGCACTCTCCAACGACGCCTTCCACAAATACAAAGAGGATCTCAGAGAAGGAGGCATCGTCATTATTGATTCTGACTTGGTAAAAGCGGGAAAAATTAAGGCAGGCGTACAGGTGTATCACGTACCTGCTGCTGCCGCCGCGCACCAAGTCCTCAAAAATCCCTTAGTCACCAATGTCGTGATGCTTGGTGCCTTCACTGCCATCACTAAGGCGGTCACCCCCGGCGCAATGCGTAAAGCCATTGCCAATGCCTTTCCGAAATATAAGGAACTCAACCTCCGTGCCTTCGACGAGGGTATGCAACTCGGACAAGAAGCCATGGAACAATCAACGCGAAAGAAGTGAGAAATCCTATGTCAACCGAACCACCTAAAATTGGTGTCTTCATCTGCCACTGCGGCTCCAACATTGCGGGAGTCATTGACATCCCCAAACTCGTGGAATACGCCGCCACCCTCCCCCACGTTGTTGTGGCTGAAGACTACCGTTATATGTGCTCTGATCCCGGACAAGACTTGATCAAGGAACGCGCACGTGAAAAGGGGTTAAACCGTGTCGTTGTTGCCGCCTGCAGCCCCACTCTACACGAACCCACCTTCCGACGTGTGCTCGAAAACATAGGATTAAACCCTTTCTTCTTTGACATGTCCAACATCCGCGAACACTGCTCCTGGGTCCACACCCACGAAGAGGAAGCCGCTCTCGAAAAAGCCAAAGACCTAGTAAGAATGGCTGTAGCTCGCGCCACAGAACTCGAAGCCCTTGAACAAAAACAAGTCGATGTCCAAGCCAACGTCTTAGTTGTCGGCGCTGGCATCGCAGGAATCCAAGCGGCCCTCGATATCGCGGACGCCGGTTACAAAGTCTATTTGGTCGAAAAAGAACCGAGCATCGGCGGACACATGGCCCAGCTTGACAAAACCTTCCCAACTTTGGATTGTTCCAGCTGTATCCTTACTCCCAAGATGAGTCTTGTCGGACAACATTCCAACATCGAGTTGCTCACCTACAGTGAGGTTCGAGAAGTTGATGGCTATGTCGGGAACTTCAAAGTAAAAGTAGAAAGGAAGCCCCGCTATGTCATCGAAGACAAATGCACTGCATGCGGTGACTGCCTGGAAGTCTGCCCGGTTAATGTTCCCGATGAATTCAATGCCGGTCTCGGCTGGCGGAAAGCCATTTACATTCCCTTTGCACAAGCGGTTCCCAATGCCTATGTACTCGATACAGAACACTGCCTAGGAATGACGCCTATTGCGTGTGGCAAATGTAAAGATGCCTGTGAAGCCGAAGCAATTGATTATGAAATGAAACCTGAAATCCTTGAGCTCGATGTCGGTGCTATTATTGTAGCCACGGGATTCGAGCTCTTCGATGCCATGCGGCAACTAGAATACGGATATGGGAAATACCCCGACGTCATGACCAATCTTGAAATGGAACGTATGCTCAGCGCCGCCGGACCTACGGAAGGGAAGATTCTGCGCCCCTCCACCATGAAGAAGCCAAAACAAATCGCCTACATCCAATGTGTCGGATCCCGGAACGAACGCTACAATGCGTACTGCTCCCGCGTCTGTTGTATGGCGGCTCTTAAACAAGCCCGACAAATCCGAGAAAAATATCCCGATATCGAAGTTACGATTTTCTATATCGATATGCGCGCCTTTGGCAAAGGCTATGAAGAATTTTATGAAACCACCTCCCGTGAACATGGCGTAACCTTCGTTCGTGGACGAGTCTCGGAAATCCGTAGGTCTTTTGAAACCGATAGACTGGTCGTTCGAGCTGAAGACACCTTTCTCTCCCAACCTGTGGAAGCTGAAGTCGACATCGTCGTCCTCTCCTGTGGAATTGAACCTCCTAAAGATCTCCCCCACCTTGCCCGCGTCCTCGGGCTCCAACGCAGTGCCGACGGCTTTCTCCTAGAAGCGCATCCCAAGCTTCGACCCGTAGAAACCAACACCGATGGCATCTTCATCGCTGGAGCTGCACAAGGTCCCAAGGACATTCCCGACTCCGTGGCCCAAGCAAAGGGTGCGGCTGCAAGTGCTTTGGCTATGGTTGTCGCAGGTCAAGTCAAAGTCCAACCCTACGCTGCTGTGGTCAACGAAGACCTCTGTGCAGGGTGTGGTATCTGTGAAGCTTCATGCCCCTATGGTGCTGTCAAAGTGGTCGACAATCGTGCCCAGGTCACCGAAGCCCAATGCAAAGGCTGTGGCACCTGCGCCGCCGCCTGCCCCAATCAAGCCATTGCACCCCAACACTTCACTATGGAACAAATCATTGCCCAACTTGACGCCCTCTTCCAGGAAGCGAAATAACCATGTCCAACAAAAACTGGGAACCGAAAATCGTCTGCTTCGCCTGCCGCTGGTGCAGCTATGCAGGCGCTGACATGGCAGGCACCTCCCGTATCCAATACCCCCCCAATGCCCGTGTCATCCGTGTCAACTGCAGTGGACGGGTAGATCCCCAATTCATCCTACGCGCCTTGAAGCTCAG
>JABXGV010000052.1 GCA_016550485.1 archaeon | reverse complement strand
CGTCTGGCTCTTACTCTTACAAGCTCCCTGATACACCTTCTTCTTATTGGCATTGTCATTGTAACGGCTGTCATTGTAACGTATTTTCTAATAACACGGTGGCAAAAACATAGACAGCAGCAAACAAGAAGGCTCCTAGGTATGGAAATTCGTCTTCCAAGGGAGGAAGAAAGCGACAATGAGTAAACATGGACAAACTATTCTAACGATTCTAATGATTTGTATCGTCATTTCGACGAGCACACTTCTTATTTCGCTCTGGTTACTACCTCCACGGGAGCTAACGCCTATACTAAGTATCTTTGACGAAAACCAACAGACAAACTATCCAACCAATATTACTCAAAATAGCAACATCACCCTCTATGTAGAAGTTGAGAACCAAATGAACGTGGTTCAATACTTCTATGTATACGTGAAACTTGCCTCTCCCACCACGCTGGCAAATGACATCAATCCCTCTCCAGCGCCTCTCATTCAGGAATACGAACGAATACTCCTTCACGGAGACAGGTGGTTATTCTCTACTCAGTTGAACATGACTACACTTGGCATCAACTTCCGGCTAACATTCGAGTTATGGCGTTACGATGTTGCCACAGATAGAATAGATTACACCGGTATTTGGGTTCATCTACCCCTGAATGTAACAGCGAGTTAAACTCGTGAACATTCCAAGAATAGAAATGAGGTGTATGGCTCGTTGAAGCGAAAGCTGTGCGTCACCCAGGTCGTTCATAACTTTCCACCAGTAGTCGGTGGCATCGAAACCTATGCCTATAATCTGGCCAAGGGTTTGGTGGACGCTGGTCATCTTGTCAGAGTCTATACCTCTCGCACTCCTGGTGCTCCCAATCAAGAAGTCTGGCAGGGAATCCATATACATCGATACCGTGCAGTGGCCAGACCTTTCTCCTATCCCTTTATGCCTGGTTTATTCACTGCTCTTATGCGTGATGATTGTGATATCATCCATGCACACATCAACTCGCCTATGACTGTCGATCTTACAGCTATGGTTAGTCGGCTTCTCAATGTTCCTCTCGCAATAACTTATCATGCAGATGCTCTTCTAAGTGATTTTGTACCAAAACCCGCTTCCTTTCACAAGTGGTTAGGACAAATCTATTGGCTCGCTCGACACTTTGCAGCTGGTGTTGCTAGCCGCCTTATCGTGACTTCCCCTCTATACCTTGAAACCTCAGAGTTCCTCGAGAGATATCGAGGAAAAACCTCAGTGATACCAGCGGTGGTTGACCCCTTCTTTCTGGAATCATTGGATAAGCCATTAACCGTAAGAAAAGAACTAGGCATATCATCCGATTCTCCTTTTCTTCTCTTTGTTGGTCGGCTAGTGCCTTATAAAGGGCTTCGAACGCTTCTTCGTGCGTTTCGTCTAGTTCACAAACGTAATCCTTCTACTCAATTGGTTTTAATAGGCTCTGGTCCAGAATATCCGCACCTTCAGCGATTAAGTAGGGAACTGGGTGTCGTGGATGCAACCCGTTTTCTAGGTAAAGTCTCTCGTGAATTTTTACGTGATGTATATTCTGCATGTGATGTTTTCGTACTTCCTTCTCGTTCTAGGTCTGAAGCCTTTGGTATCGTTTTACTTGAAGCGATGGCTCGCGGAAAACCAGTCGTTGCGACTCATGTTGGAGGTATACCTTACGTAGTAAATCACGGTAAAACCGGGTTTCTAGTACCACCCCACGACCCAGTCCCTTTGGCGAAGCGTATTTCGAGTTTAATTAATGATGCTGAATTATGCTCCAAAATTGGCAAAGCAGCACAAGAACGAGTAATGAGGAAATTCACTCGAGAGCCCACAACGAGGCAATTGGAAAGCCTATATTTTGAGATGATAGAATAGACCAGTTACTAGTTCTCTTTCAGACACTGTCTATACACTTCTTCTGTTTGAATACTAGTTTTCTGCCATGAATGGTTTTCTAAAACAAGCCTTCGACCTAAATTGCCCATCTGTTTAAGTTCAGTACGCCGCTCTAGCCATTCATCAATGGCTTGCGCAATTTCGCCTTCTTCGGGGGTTTGTATGAGAATACCTATCTTATTCTGTAAAAAGTCTGCAACCCCTCCTACTGCTGAAGCTATAACTGGAGTTCCTGTGGATAATGCTTCTAATACAGTTGTTGGTAATGTTTCTGTGTAAGAAGGAACTGCGTACAAATCAAGTGACGACATAAATGCTGGCATTGTGTCGTGGCTGATAGCCCCTAGAAATGTCACATTTCGCAAACCAAGTCTCAAAACAAGTTGCTCAAAATATAGTCGGTCTTCTCCAACTCCTGCAAGGATAAGGTGGAGGTTCTGGCGATGCTTGAGCAAAGCCAAGCTCCGAATCAATTGATCAATGCCTTTATCTTTCGTAAGTGTGCCAGCGTAACCAATAACAAAAGAGTTCTCTCCAAGTTCTAAACGGTCACGGAATAGGGGTTTGACCTTGGGGTTGAACTTTTCTGTATCTACTGCATGAGGTACATACACCACGCGCTCTGGTGGTACTCCCTCTGCTAGCAATACTTTTCGGGAGTGCTTGGTTATACAAATTATTTTACTGAATGGGCGCTGGATGGCACGCCGCTCCAACAAGTGGAATATAGCAGAGCGAAAAGGGTGGGGCTCCAAAGTCTTCCATTGAGCCTCTACATGAGACAAGACTGAGGCTACTACTGGAGCGCCAATTGTCTTACCAGCTCCCAAGGCGGCTTCTGAGGCAATAGGAGGAACAGTATGGATAATGTCGGGTTTCCACTTTCTAGCGAAAGCTCTGACTGCGGGATTAAAACGGAGAGAAAAGAATAAGCGGCTCAATAATGTACGTGGTGTCCTCCGTCGAAGGTCTGGCCGTACTGAAAAGAAGCCAATGGTATTCGGCGAAGCAAATGGGGCCCCCGGCTCGATGCCACTTAGTATTACAACATCATGTCCTCGGTGAATCAGTCTGCTACTAAGTTCTGCCCAATAAATTGGGCCTCCACCAGCACGGCTTGAATGTGATTCGACTACTATTAGTATTTTCACTGAACTGTCACCGAAGAGGAAATAATCCCATTGAACTTGACATCCTGCTTAGATGAAGGCAATTTTATAAGGCTTCGGAAGGCGTTTTACAAGATACACATTATGAGATGAACACCAAATGCCTGAAGAAACGCCTTCGTCTAAAAGCAAGACCTCAACACCTCGACGTAAGCAAAGAGGTAAAAGTGCTGCATCATCAGCGATAGTTGAGGTGGGTGACTTCATTCTTGTCGATTTAATCGGTTACACTCAGGAAGATAATCAGCTGTTCGATACTACTAGAGAAGATATAGCACGTCAAGAGGATGTGTATAGTGATGAAGAAGTCTACCAGCCACGTTTGGTAATAGTAGGTCAAGCTTGGGTTCCCCTTGGAGTAGACGAAGCTCTAGTAGGAATGAAAGTTGGTGAAACCAAGCAGTTAATCCTCCCTCCTGAGAAAGCCTTTGGTCTGCGGGACCCCAAGCGAGTTCAAATCCTTCCTAAAGCAAAAATAAAGAGTGAACACAAAATTGTGCCTGGTATGCGCGTCCGACTTGGCTCACAGTCTGGAATCATTCGCCGCGTTGGAGGTGGGCGAGTGACTGTTGACTTCAACCACGTGTTAGCTGGGCGTGCAGTCAGATACGAAATCACCCTCATTCAGAAATATACAAAAGCAGTAGAAAGAGTACAAGCCCTTGTTCATCGACGCTTCCTTGGTGTCAATCCTGAGAACATCGGCGTAACAGTACGCGCTTCTAACGTGACCATTACTCTTACAGCAGATCTTCACCTATTACTAAACAAGTCATTGCAGATTCAGAAACTTGGCGTCACACATGATATAGATACCTACATGAAAGACAAGTATTCAAAGGTTCTATTCATAGAAGAGTGGCCTGTAGGTTTGCCTAAGTCTGAGACATAAAACATATCTTATAATACTCTACGAACAAGTGCGCATCCAAGCTTCTGGTTAAGGGAACATACTAGTCCTGATTTCTGAATGACTTCTTCTATGTGTACCCGATCACCCTCATTCAGTCCGGTAGGGATACACACTTCGATGTTTGGGCAGCTCCATTGGGTGCAATCTTTAGGCTGAAAGGTAAAAATTGCTCCTTCGAAGAGTTGTTGAGATAATACGGCTACTTTAACTGGTGCCTCCTCTACATCCACCAGCTGTACTCCATCCTCATGAAGTGGGCAGTCATGAATTTTATCGCGTACATTCAAGACGACATACACACGTTCGGGTTCTAATTTCTCACAACAAACCCTTCTAAGAGCGCACTCCATACACTCTCCGGTTTGTCCTGAGAATACAAAGATGTTACCAGTTTTTGCAATTCGCTTTCCAATTAGTGTGACAATAGCCATGACCTTCACCTTGAGAAACTACATTAATTTCTGTCAATTTTTGTGTGTTAAAGATTTCCATGAAATATGGCTGAAAAAATATCTTTTCCTGATATCTGATTTTAGTGTTGAATATCACTTGAAAAGACTTAAATATGCTGAATTGATTCCCCCTCAACTAGGCATAGGGCTCAGTGTTGTTTCGCTGAACCCCCACCATTTTCCTCCCAACTCAGATATGTTCTATCTAAGATGAATGAGTTCCCTAATACTCTTTGAGGAAACACCTTGACAAGTAGAAGGTTTACCTATGTTTCTCTATGAAGCACTTACTACTATCACTCCAATTCGCTTTCTTATTCACAATTGAGGTAGTATTACATGGCAGTTGAAGATCCATTAGACAAATTCCGTGAGGACCTCCAAGCTAGACTCCCTGCAACAGCAGGGGTTACCCAAATCGAGTTTGAGGGTCCTGAAATCGCAATTTATGCTAGAAATCCCCAGGCGCTAGGTGAACAAACAAAAATCAAGACCTTGGCTAAGCAACTCCGAAAGAGGCTCGTAATCCGATCTGACCCCACTATTAGAAAGACCCACGAAAATGCTGAAGAAATAATCCGTGAAATCGTGCCCCAAGAAGCTGAGATTACTAGCATTTCCTTCAATGACACAATTGGGGAAGTCATTGTCGAAGCCCGAAAACCAGGATTGGTAATTGGACGTACTGGTAGCACACTAGAACAGATTCGTATGCAAACCTTCTGGAGACCCACTGTTATCCGAACACCTCCCCTCAGCTCCACTACTATTCTGAAAATTCGCCATGCCATCCAATCTTCAAGTGAGGAACGTAAAGCTATACTCCGCCAAATTGGTCGCAGGATTCATCGTCCAATCTATCTGCAAAATGGGTGGATTCGCCTCACAACTCTTGGTGGCTTCCGTGAAGTTGGACGCATGTGTCAACTCTTTCACACTTCTGAATCAACAATAATGGTTGATTGTGGCGTGAACGTGGGCGCCACAGAACATGCCTTTCCTCGCCTCGACCTCCCTGAACTTGACCTTTCTACTCTTGATGCACTCGTCATTACGCATGCTCATTTGGATCACTGTGGCTTCGCCCCTTTCCTGTTTAAGTACGGATACGAAGGCCCTGTCTATTGCACAGCACCCACTCAGAATCTAATGACAATGCTGCAAATAGATTATCTTGAAGTAGCCCACAGAGAAGGTAAAGTAGCCCCTTATAGTCTTAAGGATATTCGTAAACTCATAATGCATACCATCCCCTTGAACTATGGTGAGGTTACTGATATTGCACCTGATGTTCGTCTAACACTCCATAACGCAGGTCACATTCTTGGGTCGAGTATAGTTCATCTCCATTTCGGAGATGGTCAATACAACCTTGCCTTTACTGGCGATTTTAAGTATTCCAAGAGTCGGCTTCTCGAACCTGCCATAGACAAGTTCCCACGTCTTGAAACATTAATTATGGAGTCAACCTATGGCGCCCCGAGAGACATTATGCCTTCGCGCAAGAACTCTGAACGTGTCTTGGTCGATTACATCAATCGGACCCTAAAAATGGGTGGTAAAGTTCTTGTTCCTGTTCTCGCTGTAGGCCGTGCCCAAGAACTCTTAGTGGTCATAGATGAGCATATGCGGCGTAAGACGCTCATGGAAGCGCCTGTTTTCGTAGATGGTATGATTTCTGAAGCAACTGCTATTCATACAGCTCACCCAGAATATCTTGCACGCGAACTCCGGGATAAAATATTCCGCCAGGGCCAGAACCCCTTTACAGCCGAGTACTTCACCCAAGTAGATGGCCATGAGGCACGTACAGAAATAATAGAGGGTGGCCCTTGCATTATACTTGCAACAAGTGGTATGTTGACAGGTGGTCCTTCTGTCGAATATTTCAAAGAACTTGCAGGCGATGATCGTAACTCAATTATTTTTGTCAGCTACCAAGTCGAGGGAACCTTAGGTCGACGCATCCAAAAAGGTCGGCGCCAAATCCCATTGGTTAACAGCGGGCGACATAGTGGTGTAATAAACGTGGATTTACAAATCCACACTGTTGAAGGGTTTAGTGGCCATAGTGATCGCCGCCAACTCCTTGATTACGTACGTAGAATTCAGCCAAAACCCGAACGTGTCCTCACATGCCACGGGGAAGCTGCCAAATGTATAAATCTCTCCAGCTATCTTCATCGAGATTTATCTCAAAGGCGCAGGGTTGAAACCCGTTCTCTTCAAAACTTCGAGACTTTGCGACTAGCCTAGTTCGTTTCTGCTAGATTCTATTCGTTTATGGGGGTTGGAAATACTTAAATCAGTGTAATGCGGTGGCATTAAAGTTAATGCAGTAGCATTAAATATATTTTTGTAAAAGTGGTGTACAATTCTATGAGTTCCAAACCAAAGCGCAAGTTTACTACTGTTTCAATTCCGAAGACGCTTTTTGAAAAAATAAAAGACCGTATAAAGAATACAGGGTTTTCCTCGGTCTCTGATTACGTTACCTATGTTCTACGCGAAATATTCGCTGAAAAACAACAACAGCAATCAAGCGAACAAGCGTTCTCACATGAAGATGAAAAACGAGTGAAAGAGCGGCTTCGCGCCCTTGGATATTTGGATTGATTGGTGATGAAAATGAATCAAGCGCACGGCGGGTCCCTAGTTTCCCGTATATTATCCGAAACCGCGTCTAATAAACTCAAGGAGCAGGCCAGCGAATACCCGACAATTACCATATCCTCCTCAATAGCAGATATCGTTCAGAATATTGGTCATGGTGTTCTCAGCCCTTTGACAGGGTTCATGACCGAGGCCGAGGTCAACAATGTACTCGACGATATGCGGCTACTCTCAGACACCCCTTGGACTATTCCAATTGTGCTCGATGTCAAAGAAGCTAATGATTTCTCCGTAGATGATGAAGTAGTTCTAAGTACGGATGGTGCCCCTGTTGCTGCTCTATCTATTGAAGAAATATTCAAGCTTGATCAAAGACAATTTTCTCAGCAGGTGTTTGGCACACAAGACTCGAAACACCCTGGTGTAGCTCGAGTTCATGCAATGGGTAAGACTCTGCTAGGCGGGAAACTCTCGGTTATTCCCTCTCCACCCAAGAAATTCGCAGAAGTAACCCTATATCCACTTGATACTAGAATCCTGTTCAAAACAAAAGGGTGGCGTACAATTGTTGCGTTTCAAACAAGGAACCCACCACATCTTGGACATGAATATGTGGAAAAAACTGCGTTAACCTTTGTTGATGGAATCTTCATAAACCCGCTAATTGGTCCAAAGAAACCAGGCGATTTCCGTGATGAGGTAATCCTAGACGCCTACCGCGCACTGATGAAGACATATTTTCTCAGAGAAAACAGTGTTCTCAGCATCCTCCGCTCGCCTATGTATTATGCTGGACCCCGTGAAGCAATTCACCATTCCATTATGCGTAAGAATTTTGGCTGTACTCATTTCATCGTGGGAAGGGATCATGCAGGTGTAGGAAAATTCTATCATCCCTTTGCTGCACAGGAGATATTTACCCAGTTTCCAGACCTTGGAATAACTCCTCTGCTTTTCAAATCATTCTTCTATTGCACTAAATGTAGGAGTATTGCTAACGACAAAACTTGTCCACATCCTAAAAGTGACCACATTAACTTCAGCGGCTCCGAGATTCGCCGGCACTTTAAAGACGGTCTAATCCCACCGGAGTCTCTTATGCGGCGAGAAGTTGCAGAGGTGATTGCAAGTCACCCAGAGCCCTTCGTCACATGAACAGGTGAACCCAGCTTGTCTCGTAAAGTGTTAGTAATTGGATTGGATTGTGCGGCTCCTGAATTAGTTTTTGACAAACTAGCTAATGTTATGCCAAATCTGACTCGGCTACGTGAAGAGGGCGTCTTTGGACGGATGCGTAGTTCAGACCCCCCAATAACCTGTCCTGCGTGGGCTGTGATGGGTACCGGGCGGTCTCCTGGCCAACTTGGCATATATGGGTTCCGGCATCGTAAAGGCCAGTCTTACACAGAATTCAGTATTACAACATCACATGATGTTAAGGAACCTGCTGTTTGGAATATTCTCTCCCAGAGGGGCAAGTATGTTTGCATTGTAGGAGTTCCGCCCTCATACCCGCCACCACGCGTCAGTGGCATCGCAATTTCAGGGTTTCTTGCTCCTTCAACAAAGAGCCAGTATACTTCGCCTCCCGAATTGAAAGAGGAGTTAGAAGAATTGGGTGGCTACTTACTAGATGTAAAGGGGTTTCGTACAGATGATAAGGACCGATTACTAAAGGATTTATATGCTCTGACAGAAAACAGATTCAAAATAGTCGAACATCTCATGAAAAGTAGGCCTTGGGACTTTTTCATGTTTGTCGAGATGGGTCCAGACAGACTTCACCATGGTTTTTGGAAATACTTTGATAAAACGCACCACCTTTATGAGCCTGGCAGTAAATTCGAATCTGCGTTTTCAGATTATTATCACTTTCTTGACACTAAAATTGGAGAACTTCTGAAACTCATTGATGAGGACACATTAGTCTTGGTCGTGTCAGATCATGGTGCCAAACCTATGAAAGGTGTTATTTGTATCAATGAATGGTTAAAACGGAATGGATACCTAAAGCTTAGGACAGATCCTACTGAACAAGTACGCCTTAGCAAGGCAGATATCGACTGGGAAAATACCATCGCTTGGGGTTGGGGTGGATCTTATGCGCGCATCTTCTTCAACGTAAAAGGTCGGGAGGAAACAGGCGTCATTGAACCCAAGGACTTTGAAAAAGTACGCAGCGAATTAGCTCATAAGCTGCGGCAAATTCTTGGTATTAATGGAGGCACTCTCGATACTAAAGTGTACACACCAGACGAATTATACGGAGTTGTACATGGAAACGCGCCAGACCT
>JABXGV010000051.1 GCA_016550485.1 archaeon | reverse complement strand
TGACTGGCTAAAGCAATCAAAAAAGACTTCGAAAAACTGGAGACATTATTAAAAGAAGGGCAATACGAAGACGCATTACATCTCGCAGAACAAGCTCTAAAAGATAGTAGAAAACAAGACAAACCCCTTCTTGTTGCCGATTCATTCATCTTCAAGGCTGAAGTATTATTACGAATTGGGAGGCTCGATGAAAGTCTAGACGCTACAAGAATGGGGAGGGACACACTTAACACACTCTCTGATAAGAATGCACAGGTTGCACGGCGTAAAGCTGCATTACTTAACCTAGAGGGCACAATTTATCGGCTAAAGGGTTATTTGGATCGGTCTCAAACTTGCCACCAAGAGGGCCTTGCTCTTCATGAGAGATGTAAATACAAATCGGGGATTGCGGTTTCTCTAAATAGCCTTGGACTGGTTTACAAAGAAATGGATAACTTGGACAGAGCTTCAGAGTATTTGAAGCAGAGCTTTGAATTGAAGACCCACGAAAAGATGGATGTCTCTGACACCCTATTGCATCTGGTGTCGATATCTATTGAAAGGGGTGAACTCGAAATGGCTCGGGAATACCTCACGCAACTTGATGCCATTTCAAGGAAAGAACAAACGTGGATTACACGCCAGCGAGAAAGCTTGGCAAAAGCTCTGATACTGGGAGCCAGTCCCCGGGTCCGTCACAGGGCTGAGGCTGAAATCCTACTTACACAGATTATCAACGATACTGTGGATTACGAGGTAACGATAATCGCCCTGCTGCACTTCTGTAACTTGTTGGCGGCTGAATTAAAGACTTCGAGAAACCAGGAAGTGTTAGATGAATTTGAGCACTACACGAATCGGTTGTTCAGGCTTGCGCATCAACAGCGCTCATACCACCTAATGGCAGAAGCATATTTACTCCAATCCAAACTTGCGTTGATGGACCTTGATTTACAGCGAGCCAAAGCGCTCTTAGCCCAAGCTAGAATCCTCACAGAAGAGAAGATGCTGCTACGATTGACAAGAAAGATTTCCAGCGAATACGATGCTTTGCTAGACCAGCTCAGTCAATGGCAGGAACTCGTTGAACAGAGCCCCCCCTTGAGAGACCAGGAGGACCTGGTTCGTATTGAGGAGATAATTGTCGAGACAATCCGGAAACGAGCCGTAGATCAACCAGAGTTGATGGAGGAAGAGCCGGTGTTGTTCTTGATTACTGCAATCAGTGGACTCTCTCTGTACTCTAAGTTCCTCATCATTGATAGTGGATTGAACGAGGACCTGATAAGTGGGTTGTTAACCGCCATCCGTGGGCTGAGTAGCAAAGTGTTTGACCAAGTTTTAGAAAGAGTGAGAATGGGCGAGCTAACGCTTCTTATGCTGCCTAGTGAACCCTTCCTCTTCTGCTACCTCTTTCGAGGTCAAGCCTATCTAGCTAAGCAGAAGTTAAAAGAAATGCTCGACTCTGTCCGAGAAGAAGGTGAACTATGGACTGCTCTGGTTTTCTCGGAGAAATCCGGTAAGGACTTATCGCCCAATGCCAGGGCTACTCTTGGTAACCTGGTTGAACGGATATTTAGTAGCGAATGATTGAGTGACCGGGAACCCTCCACTTAATCTGTGCCCTCAAGGATTGCTAGAATTTGAGTGCCGAGCTCATAGAAGAGCTGTGTGGTGTTTTCTCCAGTTTTAGCACTCGTCTCAATAAACGGAAGATTATGCTTCGCTGCAAGCTGCTGCCCTTGTTCAGTTGTAACGACTTCTGCAAGATCTGCCTTATTTCCAACAAGGATTGTGGGGATTCCGCTGCAGTAACGATTAATCTCTTCAATCCAGAACTCGAGATGATCAAAGCTTTCTTGGTTCGCTTTGTCATAGACGAGAAGGGCACCCTTTGCGCCTTGGAAGTATTCTTGTCGGACTGGCCCAAAGCGCTCCTGGCCTGCAGTATCCCATACGAGAAATCGGATCCTGTTGTCGCCTATGTCTAGGTCTTGGATGAAGAAATTCACGCCGATGGTTTTGATATATTCTTCACTGAATGTCCCTTCGACAAATCGAACCACTAGACTGGTTTTGCCTACTTCGCTGTCACCTACCACGACGATTTTGAATCTGTGGGTGCAGGATGATGTTGCTGCAGTCATTGCTTCTCTTTCACCTTTCAATCAAGCTTGTTTGATCTTCCTTATCCTCCAATATCTGGATAGCGTTCAGCGAGGAGGCGTGTCACCTCGTCAAAGAGGAGGTCGATACCTATTGCCTCTTTTGCGGATGTTTCAATATAGGGAGCGTTGTATTCTGCTGCAAATGCACGCCCCTCCTCTGGTGTGATGCAGCGATGGGTAGGCGGCAATGTCTTCCGTAGATCTATCTTGTTACCTACAATGATAAGAAGTATATCTTCCCCCTCGGATTCATATAGGCTGGCAATCCAGTCTCGGAGGCGCGTCATTGTGATTGGGTTGCTGATGTCAAAGACTGCGATAGCTAGGCGTGCGCTTGCGAAATAGGACACCGCAAGGTCTCGGAAGCGTATTTGTCCTCCAATATCCCAGATTTGCAGAGTTCCACGCCAGCCACCACGAGAAACATCGAGCCTGGCAAAGTCTACGCCTACTGTTAATTTCAGGTCAACGTCAAACCATCCCTCGGTTACACGCCGTAACAGGCTGGTTTTGCCTACGCCGCCTTCACCAATCAAAAGGGTCTTGAAGATTGCTTTATTAGACAAACTGAATCGCCAGCCTCTTCCGAGTAACTCAAGATACCTTTCCCTGCTCAACTTACATCATTATATTTCTTTCACATCATTACCTTTCAGCACTATTTGCCCCCACGTCTAATTAATACGCTTAATGATATATCAATCAAGCCGACACTCCGCTGCTCGTAGAATATTAGGTGTCTGTCTCTCTAGCGCCTCCCTTTAGTCGCCTGTGACAATGGTGTATGGGCTTCCCTCCATAGCACCGATTCTCAGTGGAAGCGGGTAGGTTAGTCATTTCTTACTAGCTACCAGGTTTGGCTAGCGGCTTCGAGAGGTTCTGTCGATGTACTCAATAATTTGTGGGGCAATGGTTGTGAAAATCTTGTCAACATTCTCCCCGGTTTTTGCGCTGGCTTCAATGAAGCTAAGCTTATAGGTGTAGGCAACTTGCCTACCAAACTCATACCCGACTGCTTCTTCCAGGTCAGCCTTGTTTCCCACCAGAATTATTGGGACTTCTCCAGTGTTCTCTCTTATCTCGTCGAGCCAATAGTCGAGGCGTTGATAAGAGCTAGAGTCGGATTTGTCATAGACAAGAACCGCCCCCTTAGCGCCGACATAGTATCGGCGTCGTAGAGGACCGAATTGTTCTTGGCCAGCGGTGTCCCATATTTGTAAGCGGAGTACACGGTTTCCTAGGTCAACGTCTTGAACGAAAAAGTTGACACCGATGGTAGAGATGTATTCAGGATTGAAGAATCCCTTGCAATAGCGTACTATTAGACTGGTCTTTCCTACTGAAGCCTCTCCCACTACGACCATCTTGGCAGCATGGGTGTATTTTGGACTGTCATGTTGGTCATCAGATTGTGTTGGGAGTCTCATATCAGTTCTAACACCAAGGAGTCTATTAATTGATAGGTTTTCAGGCGGATTTTCTCACCATGTATGAGTGGGACAAAGTATTCGAAGAAGAGGGTTTGATAGGATTCTGGGGAATAGACTTTGTGCAGGAGGGTTACTAGCTCTCTGAGTATCTTGTTTAGTGCTCGAAGCATCCGGTTGTATTCCAGCTCGTTTGGGTTTAAATGGTTGTAGTCCACTACACCGTTAGGAGTTATGGATAAGTGATGGAAGGGATGATTTGTGAGGGTATTGTCGTGGAATATGTCGTGGATGCGTCCCCAGTGTGTCTCTCTTGTTGACTGGTCAAGGAACCGTTGTAGGGCGGCATTATAGAAGAGGGAAAAGACATCCAAGGTGTCCATGATCCTGGCGTCAACGAGACTTGTTTCTCCCTTTTCCCAGTTGGCAACGAGGGTGTCCACGATGTTGTCGAAAAGGTTGCAGGCATACTCGTCCATCAAGGGCCTCGGGTCGGTTTCATCACGTCGTCGGGGGTTGAACATTTTGACAAATCGCTCATTTAGGAGCTTGAGGTATTCTTGGAAGCGTGGAGACTCCTCGGTTGTGTCTGTTATGAAGACAAAGAGTAGCTTATTGGGTTCGTCGATTAGGAAGAAGAAGCGAGAATTCTTGAGAGTGACTACATTGACGTATTCCGATGTGAGGTTTAACGCCATGAGTTCAAGACTTGCTAGGAGTCCAGATAGGAGCACTGGGTTTATGTCAGATTCCGTCCAGGTGCGACTGTATATGTGTTGGCCTCCTCGCCAGGCTACAATGTAGAAGCTTTGAATTACCATTTTGTAGGCTTACCTTTTCTCGGTCTTTTCCCCAACTTGTGCCGATAGTAGTAGTTTGAGAGATTAAAAATTATTCTAACAAGCATAAATCTAACGGGGACGATTGAGGTATTCGATGATTTGGGGGGCAAGAATCTCAAAGACCTTCACTGTGTTGTGACCAGTTTTAGCGCTAGTTTCTATGAAGGAGAGCCCGCGGGTGTGGGCTATTTGTCTCCCTTGTTCACTAGATATCACTTCTGTCAAGTCAGCCTTGTTTCCAACAAGGACAACAGGGATATCTCCTGCATGTTCGGCTATCTCATTGAGCCAATAATTTAGCCGCTCAAAGGTTGCTTTATTGGATTTA
>JABXGV010000050.1 GCA_016550485.1 archaeon | reverse complement strand
TACTGAGCTTCCTTTCTACCGTGATGCTTACGAAGGCCTACGCCAGCCGTGCAGCCCAAGGGGCGCGCCACTACTTCCCGCCACTCATCCTGCTCATCGACGATGTGGATATCTACTTGGCAGATGCCGCTAGGCGACAGAAATCCAGCCGTGATAGCTGGGTCGCAGGGCTCCGGCACTGGCAAAGCCGCCTCAGGGAGGTAGATACCTCGCTCCATCTCAGCGCCGACCACCCCTCGCTCCTCCCTAAAGGGACCCTTGGACAGTTTGGGACACTAATCTCCCACTGCCTCTCCCTCAAGGAGGACATCGACGCTGTCGAGGTGCCCCTCAAGTTCTCCCTCACCAGGTCCAGCCCCTACTCGACCAAGCGAGTGAGCCAGCGCCAGCTAGAACTCCTTTCTCTGCTCGAACCTGGGCTCGCGATGCTGACACGTCCCGACCTCCAAACCGCTATTCCCCTGCGGGTGAAACCGCTACCAAAACACGCTACACAGGTGCAGGAGATTCCACGACTGGAGGGTGGACCCCTCCCCGATCTCGCACCGACCATGCTCCACAAGGACTTTCCGGGGAGGCTACAGGAGGCGGTCCGTATCCTCAATCTTGTCCGGGAATACCGGGCAACACCCACCGCCCTATCCTCCTCAACCAGCTTGCCTGAGAATCTTGTAACCTTTCTCTTGGAGACGCTGGTCAACCACCAGTACGTGAGGGCCACTCAGGAGGGCTCCCGTTACCATCGACGAACCGTAATCACCATCACCGACAAGGGCATCCGGGCACTTGAGGAGTTCGCCCGATACACACTGACACTCGACCCAGATTGAAAAAACACCAGTTTTCCTTTAAATACCGCTTCGGATTCGCATCGATACTCTGAAACATTTATATCCTCTCCCCTCCTATACACTCCCAGATAGTTGAGGGAACCGTTATACAACAAAGTCACTGAAGGCAGCGAAAGACCAAGGCACTTCCATCCCCCCTAGAAAAACCATTCCCTCTCCCCTCCAATTGTGTCCTTTTTTGGACGTGCCCTGATCCGCTAAAACCTTCAGTGATGAGTTACATCCCCCCAGAGTGGATACTATTTTTGCCCCATATCATGCCTTCTTCTGAGAAGTAGTCAGTTATGCCTTTTCTCGGAGACGCCTTGCATGGTCTAATAACGTTGATTGCATAGTCAACTGCTTGTGGGCGCTTCTCTTATGGTAGCGTTCATCGTAGGTGCCCTTGGCAATGAGGGCAACCAGACGCCCTGGCGCCTGTCGTCCCGTTCGGCCTGCTCGCTGGATACGCCGTATCGCGCTGGGCACACTGTCATAGAAGACGACGAGGTTGCACTCGCTGATATCTAGGCCCTCCTCACCCACGTTCGTCGCGACTAAGACATTATAGGCGCCCACCCGGAACTCATCGAGAAGGGCCAGCTGCTCCCGCTGAGTCAGCCCCTTATCGCCAGGGTGGCTAGCTTGTCCCACGAATCTTGCGGCCTTGATACCGGGCTGCCTGTTTAGGTATTCGGTTAAGATTGCCGCAGACACCCGGAACCGTGTGAAGACGAGTATACGGCTCTTCGGTTTCTGAGCGAGTTGTTGACCTACTACCTTGAGGAGCACGGGGTGCTTGGGGTGGTGGTAGCCCTTCTCCGTCAGCTGGTCGAGGATCAGTTTCGCCTCCTCGTACCAAGGGCTGGTGACAAGGATTCGCACATTCTTGGGGACATTCTTTTGCTGGTTTGCCTTGGTTTCGAGCTCGCTGAAGTAGCGGACTAGCTGGGGAACGCCCTGCGTCTGAAGAATCTCCCGGGCATGAAAAATACGCAAAGCCAAAGCAATGCCAAGGAGCCCTCGATAGAGGCGAGGGTCCACCGACCCCTCACTGGGTTTCATCATGCGGAATATCTGGGCGCGGATTTCGAGGAGGTCGTGGCGCCCGAGGAAATCCATCTGGAACAGCTTGATGAATCGCAGCTCCACCAGGGGCATCACGGCACCTTGAATCGCTCTGCGGAGCAGCTCTTCGATGCGGAGGAATTCTTGGGGAAGGGACACCGCTATATACTCGACACCGACTGGTTGGACATAGGGGACGATATCGCCATCCTCCTCGGTGCGGGACTCGATGCTCTCGATGTAGAGGGCGCCGCATAGAGCCCGAACATTCCCGGGCGATGCCGTGAGAGCTAGAATACTTGGGTTCGCTCTCTGGTTCACATAGTAGTCTGCGATGTTGATGTAGTCGTAGCCGCCCACCGCTCGGTGTGCCTCATCGAAGATGAGCAATGAGACTTGGGCTAGGTCATAGCGCTGCTTGTCGAGGTCGTGACGGAGCGTTTGGGGTGTCATGAAGAGGAGGCTGCTTCTCTCCCACAGCTGTACCCGTTTCAACCGGTGTGTCTCACCAGTGATAACCTGAAACTTTTCAGGTAGGATAATGAGCATTTGTTGGAAGCGCTGGCAGTGTTGTCCAACGAGGGGTCTGGTGGGTGCTAGCATCACGATCTTCGAGTGAGGCTCCTTTTCTAACCTGTAAGCTGTCAACACTATAGCTATCACGGTCTTCCCCATGCCAGTAGGAAGGACCACGAGGGTGTTCTTCTGGGTGGCGGTCGCAAAAATGACCTCTTGATAGAGACGCCACCAAACAGTATGGGGACGAAGTAATGGGAGGTCAAAGAACTCCTTGCTCACCAAAGCCACCAGTCTCAGGCGGAATTTGGTTGTTTTAAATGCCTTTCCTGTGATCCTAATCAGAATCTAGATTAAGTTGCAGAGTCTGATATTTCTGTTCGATAGAATACCTTCCTCTGAGAACACTATCGACCTTGATAATGAAATTAACTGTTTTTTCTGCCACACTCATTACCAACGCAATATCACTTTCTGGGTTAGTTACTTTCTGAATAAACCACCCGTAGATATAGTCAATCCACGGGCTCTCGACCTCCTCTTCTTCCCCCTTCATCTCAGGCTCGACAATCTCCTTTATTTCACCCCTTTTCTCCCAGTTTGTTGTCCCGAGTTGAATATACCAACACCGTGTCTCATGGTCAAACCCGAGAAAGAAGTAAGGTTCCCTCACCGTTATACTCTGGTATCTTGGATAAATGTAACAACCCGTCCAATCATAGGAAACAGACGTGAAATCCGGTGTGTCAAATGAATCAAGTTGATTTCGTGACTCAAGTATTCTTCGTATTTCTGTATGTATCATATGTGTAATTTCTGAAGGATATTCCATCATGTGGGTTCACTCGTATATTTCACCATTCCTCTTTCGGTTTGGTTCCGCCATTCAAGAACTTATGGGAAACGCTTAAAAACGAACTAAATTCGGCGGGAAATCAAGGCTCTTATAAGGAGATGTTGCTGTGACCCTCGATGCCGTCATTCTGCTCTGCTTGGTGGATGCCCTCGTCTGCATACCCTTCTTCCTCATCGCCAGCCTTGGCCTCAAAGCCATCGCCCAGCGAGTGAACAAAAACGCCGCCAAGCTGCTCGAATATCTTGGCTTTCCGGGGGTGGTGCTCCACGAGCTCTGCCACTCCCTCATGTGCAGGCTCTTCGGAATTCCCGTGGGCGAACACCGGATTGAGGTGAACCACCTCGGCGTCACGGGCAGCGTGGAGGCAGAACCAGAGCAAGTCCACACCTTCACGGCAGGCTTCCTGGTCTGCTTCGCCCCCCTCTACCTGCTCAGCCTCACACTCCTCCTACTCCTGGTTTGGTGGCCCCTACTCCCCATCCACTGGGCATTGAAGCTCTACCTCGCCTATAGCTTCTTCATCGGGCTACGAGTCAGCGGAGACGATGTACGGTTTCTCGCCGATGTGGCGAGACGAATGCCCCAGCAAGCGCTCCTCGAGATAGGCCTCATCCTTCTCCCCGTCGCTCTAGTCATAATATACATCATGGTAGCACCTCTCATGGGCTTTGGCTTTTCGATATGGATTTTTGCTATCAGCCTAGTGGGTGGCACAATTCTCTCTAGTATAATCTGGAGTTATAAGCAGCCCCGCCAACGAGATGTTCTAGGCAGTAGCACCTAATCGCTTCAATGCCTTCAGAGCTGGCTGGTTATCAGGTTCTAGTGAAAGGATATGGCGGTAACATGCTATTACCTCGTCTATACGTTCTAGTTCCTCCATGAGTTGTGCTCTCCCAAGCCAGCACACCACATCCGTGGGGCTAAGTTTAATGGCGTTTTCGGAGTGGTCTTCGGCTTCGTCATACCGTTTCATTTCCTGTAACGCTGAAGCCATGTGGGTCAACGCCCTCGCCTCAAGGGCTGGTGCCTCTTGGAGCTGCAGGAGCGCGTAGGCTTTCTCGAAGTGGCTGAAGGCCTCCTCTGGCTGTCCCAGTTTCACATAGGTCCGACCCAGGTTCATGTGGGTGACGGCTCGGTCAACGCGTGCTCGAAGCACCCTCGTGACCTGGAGGAGCAGTTTGGCAAACCGGAGAACTTGCCGATACCGCTTCTGTTTGTAATACGCCCGCACACCTTGACTCAGGACCCGGTGTAGTTGGTGCATGCGCGACTTCAAAGACAGCCTCGCGATGGGATCCCGGGTCCCATTGTATCTGATTACCAGGTCCCTGCCC
>JABXGV010000049.1 GCA_016550485.1 archaeon | reverse complement strand
GTGTTCGGGTTGAAGGAATTTTCAGGAAGTTGGGTGGTCTTCATTCTGCGGAGGAGGTGATGCGGCGTCTTGAGAGTTATTGTCCGTTTCGTGCCCTTGCTTTATCGCCAGGTCATCAGCAGCGTCTTGAGAGTATGGAGCAATTTTTTGAGGTCCTTGGTTTTATGAAAGAAGGAGGGACCTTTATGGATGCGGAGCGGCGATTCGGAATTGATAATGGAACAGTAGGTAGGTGGTTTCGAGGCAAGTGTGTACCGTTTCTTGTTCACCTCGCGATGCGGATTCCAGAAGAGAATCCGGGGTCTGGATGCATGTGGTTACCAGTGAAGCTGAAGCCGGGTCGTGGTTTTCGTCCTGATGAATTCATCCGCGTACCTATTACAATTGATAATTGGAGGCAAGTCAAGGAGGTTCTTAGCCAGATTTCGGCTTTGAAGAACAAGGACATGCGTAAGTGGATTCAGCGATTTGGTGAAACAAGCCAAGAGGAGGCCTTGGCATATTTGCTGGGAATGATGATTAGTGATGGAGGGAAACCGAAGTTGAGCTGCACATCGACTGGATTGGATGTTACCTTCTCAAAGGGTTATGAATGGAGCGAGCGGGTTGGGGAGGCTGTTTGCTATTATCTTGGTTTGCTTGGGATTCGTGCTGGGCGTTATGTATCTCCTTATGTGAAAGAGAAATCTCTCAATATGTGGGTGTCTGAGAAGAGCCCACTAATAACTTGGATGATGCAAACTTGTCTTGGGCTTCGACCTGGGGATGTGACAACCTATAATCCCGTTAGGGCAGACTGGATCCTTAAAGCGCCCAACAATATTCGGCTACGATTTTTACATGGTCTTAGTGATGGTGATGGGCATGCAAAGGTCGGAAGCCAGCTAGTTGGGATA
Source organism: archaeon (assembly GCA_016550485.1). GTDB lineage: Archaea > Asgardarchaeota > Hermodarchaeia > Hermodarchaeales > Hermodarchaeaceae > YT-063. The sequence goes on along the minus strand of JABXGV010000049.1, from coordinate 5,497 downwards.
ACCTGTATAGCCAACAGAGATTATGTTCAGAAGCTTCTCCATTCTTTTGATATAGGGTCATGTTTCGATAGAGGGTCTGTGAACATTATCCGAGTGGGTTGTGTTCAGCGTGCTGTTGGTCTTCCTTTCTTTCTACATGCAGTGGGACGCCAAGAGAAGGCAGAGAAGATTGGGGAGATGTTGCGTGTGCGGAGTGACCAGAAGCAGAGGAGACGAATTCCTTGTGGAGTTTTGAGGCGAATAGTGGAGCTTCGCAATGAAGGAAGGTCTTATGGAGAGATTAGCGAAGTTATCTTCAATGAATATAACCGCTCCTATTCTCGGTCAACAATCTTGAAGATAATAAGGCGAACCAAGGCTGCAGAAGGTTCTTAGAGTTTCATATACCTATCGAGATGTTCTTGGACATCTTCGATGAATGAACCCACCATTTCATTACCTAATTCGAGAAAGTAGATTCTTCTTCGTGCTGTATGAGCATTTGCTATTAGGCATTTATTTGCCAGTTCCACAGCTAAAGTAAAAGGGCTTGTATTTCTTAGTATTTCGAATCGTGCATGTGTATCGTAGAACTCAGCAGCTGAAACACGGTATTTACATGATACGACTACCAATGGAATGAATACACCATCCCATTCGGCTTTTTGAAAAAACTCTCGATGACCTTTGTTTAGGACACTTCGCTCTTGGTCTTCGAAATACCGCCCAATGGCTATATCTGGTCTCCAAACTGCCGTTTCGTGAACAGGACACCCATTCTTCCAGGTATAGCCTTCCCAGAGAGGAATTTCGGCGTCTAATGTTATGACTAGTGAATTGTAGTTCAAGCTATTCCATATTAGAAAGCTCAAAAGATTCAACGCATATTCTTCAAGAAATGCTGCGTTTAGCTTATTTACAGGTATTTTAGATTGTTTTGGCAGCTGTCGATTTGCAGCTTTGATTAATTGCTTTTCCTTTTGAATCAGAGATTGTGCTTCTATCAGTGAATTCAGCTGTGTCTGGGGGTTTACGCTTGGATTTCTTGAAAGATCGAAATTTCTGAAATAATCATCAAGTTTTCGACCAAGAGTTGCTATAACTGAGTCCTGATGAGACAGGAGACGGTCAATGTACTCCTTCAATCGCATTACTTTTCATCCCTTTACATTGACTAATAGTAATTACAACCTTGATGGTGAATCTACTCTAGAAACTTTGGACCTGCTTATTAATGACAGCGCTGTGTTCACTATCGCGTTCATTTTACTCTTCAGGTTGGGGTGGCATTGTAAGCGGAGACCCTGAGAGCCAGAGTTCACGTTTAAGGAAGTCACGGATCGCCACGCGAATTGCTTCACTTCTTGTCGGGAAGGTTCCACGTTCGACGAGTGTATCTAACCCCTTGACATATGCCTTTGGTAATTTTACAGAAACTAAATGCAAGCGTATTACCCGCGTCATACCTGCGTATTACCTGCATCAATCTATTAAGACTTTCCTGGAGTTACCGCCATCATTTTCCTACTCGGATTTTTCGGAAAAGCCTTTTAAGCCAATTTAGACCGAGAAGCTGTAGTTTACAACTTGTGAGTGGTAATAACCATGGAAAAGATGGAGCCCAAAAGCCTGCCTTATACTACACGAAGTATTTGTCCTGAATGCTTCGAAGTCATCGAAGCCACAATCTATGAAGATGATGGCAAAGTAATGATTCGGAAAACTTGTGCAAAGCATGGCGAATACAAAGATGTTTACTGGTCTAGTGTAAAGGAATTCCATAGAGCGTTTAAATTCGCGTATGATGGACTCGGCCTTGAAAATCCCAGAACTAAAACGGTTAAGGGGTGCCCTTATGATTGCGGGCTTTGCCCGGAGCACAAAACACATACTTGCCTAGCCCTTATTGATGTTACAAACCGCTGTAATTTAACTTGCCCAATTTGCTTTGCTCATGCAGCAACAGCAGGCTATGTTTATGAACCATCCTTAGAGGAAATCAAAGGAATGCTCAAGAATCTTCGTTCTAACATTCCTGTCCCAGCCCCTGCTGTACAGTTTGCAGGCGGAGAGCCTACTATGCGTGCAGATCTTCCAGATATCATACGAGCAGCAAAGGAGGCAGGATTTCCCCATATTGAAATCGCTACCAACGCTTTGATGCTTACGAAAAAAGGGTATCCTAAGCAACTGGCGGAAGCTGGCTTAAGTACAGTCTACATGCAATTTGATGGTACAACTCCTGAGCCTTTTATTGCAGCTCGCGGTGCGAATCTCCTTCCCCAGAAATTGAAGGCACTTGAGCGCTGCCGAGAAGAAGGGCTACACAGCATTGTCCTAGTGCCAACCGTCGTTAAAGGCCTCAATGACCACCAAATTGGAGACATCATCCGTTTAGCTGTTGAAAACCACGACATTGTTAGGTGCGTTAACTTTCAACCAGTCTCCATCACAGGCCGCATCGATTATGATAAACGACAAGAGATGCGGTTCACAATTCCAGACTTGATGCGTGAAACTGAGGAGCAAACAGGTGGCATTATAAAACAGAGCGACTGGTATCCCGTGCCTTTCGTGGTTCCCTTGGCACGTGCGCTTGGCGAACGAGGCGGCGCCCCAGCAGTAGAGTTCAGCACTCATCCAGCCTGCGGACAAGCAACCTTTCTCATCATCGAAGAAGATGGCAGCTACGCAGCTATTAGTGAGTATGTTAAAGTCGAGCAGTTCGTTGGTAGCCTTGAAAAGATGGCAATCGACTTCTCTAGAGGCAAGAGACTTAGAGGCAACTTGCGAGGTGTCATCAGTGCCATGAGGTTCTTCAAGAAGAAGGGCTTATTGTTCAGCCTCGTGAACAGCTTCCTTCGAAAGAAGGATTATGAGTCCCTAGCAGAATTCATGAAACGCATCATCATGATCGGCTCAATGCACTTCCAAGACCCTTACAACATGGACCTCGAACGACTGGAACGCTGCGCGATCCACTACGCTGTCCCAGACGGTCGGATTGTTCCCTTCTGTGCGATGAATAGTTTGCATCGGCAGAAGATTGAGAAGCAGTTTGCGATTCCGATTGACGAGTGGAAGCGGCAGCATCCAGGTGCTAAGCTAAACGCACAAGCCTGACCTACCTCATCCCGTCTCTAAACAACAGTCGGCTTAATTCCAATTAGGTTGCCCCAAGAGGAGTCCCTGTCTACTAGAGCTACTCTCAGGCATTTTAAATTAGTGAAGAGCTAGTCGTTAGAGGGCTAGGGGGAATTAGAAGGGAAAGCAGGCAGGAGGTTTATAGAGCAGGAGGCGAAGGGGAGGGTATGGACGAACGCGTCTCGATAGTTGAAGAAGTCCTGGCGAAGCCGCACTTGATTACAGACAAGTCCAGCCACGCACAGAAGGTTGAGAGCGCAAAAGTATACCTTAGGCTGAGAGAAGCCCTCAAGGGATTGGCGGAGGACAACCACCCCGCCGCTGAACCCCTCGTCCTGAGACTGGCCGAAAGCGACATCGACAGCCTCCGGGGCATCGCCATTGGCGCCATGGGTGAGATGCGGGAGCCCTCCGATACCATCATCACGACGCTGGAAAAGATGATGGTTAGTGACCAACGCATGGGGATGAGAGCGTCCGCCGCTGCGGCCCTGCTCCAGCTCAGGCACGGTGACGATCTCGACCCTGTCATCGAAGCCATACGCGACCAGCAATTCCTCGCCAAGTTCCCCGCACACCGCTTGTCGTCTCAACTCTTCGAGTTGTCCAAGAAGGAGCCCCGCGCCTTCGAGCCCCTCAAGGAGGTCCTCGAAACAGGCGGCGAGGCTTCGTTACGGGTGCTGTCGGCGTTCTGGAACGCGGGCGAGCAGCACCGCGCCTTCCCCTTCATCCCCGGGTTCCGGGAGCTCCCCCCGAAGGAGGCCGCCAGAATCCTAAGAATCGAATGGTACCTCTACATCCTCCCCGCACCCGGCATTCGCTTGGAATATCGGAACACCCGAGACCTCTGCGACTACTTCGCCGATTACTACCTCCTATTAGTGGGGTGGGAGGGATTTGAGAACCCACTATATCTCTGCGCCCCGAGAAAACACGCCAAGCGTGAGCTGGTGTACGCGAAGGTCCGGCAGGCGCTCAGGGGCTACGTGGACGGCGAGTGGTGCCACCCCGACTCAGTATCCGAATACATAGAAGTATTTGGCTTTAGCCGCCTCCAGCCCTACCCCGAAGGCGAGTTCTTGTTCGTTAGCGAATCGCTTCGGCGGCCTCCCCTTGAGCGGCGGACCCCCTCCTCGACCGCATTCGACAAGACAATCCCCTAGCCACTGCCTCTCCGCCGCCGTACAGCAACGCCCAGCACGGTTGCTGAGACGGCCCCGAGGGTGACGGCTACAAGGGGGAACCCACAATTTCTGGGAATTTGCGATGCCAATAGAGGAGTGGAAGCGGCGGCACCCTGGTGCAAAGCTCAACGCACCGGCTTAAAGAACATCGAAGGAGCCTCTTGCTCCTTCCTCTACTCTTTTTTAGTTGGGATTGAGCATTAACAGTCCTCAGTTGCAGCGAGGAGTAAATCTACAATATCGAGATAACCCTGAGCTGGAAGAAGGGTGAAATAATTCTGGGAATTATATCGAGAACGAATAAGGAGATCCTGAAAGAGAACGTCGTTTAATGCGCGAGAGAACTGGGTTGAACTTTGTGGAATCTCATTTCTTTCGCATACCTGATTGTATTGAGTGATTAGATTCTGTTTATCTATATAGAGTCGTCCTGGATTACTTAGGAAAAACTCTCCAATCCCTTGCAGTAATAAGGCTGTAGTGATGTCAAGATCTGCAAGACTAGCGAGATGATTATCCCAGAAATCATAGTGAAGCGTCTTCGAGGAAAGGCAAGCCTGACGGACGGTTTCCGCGGTTGGAATTGTGCCTTTGGAGATAATAGGATAAAGACTTCGGAGTAATTCTACTACTGTAGCAGGCCGCTGAAAATCAAGTGTGCAAATGATATCTGCCATGAACTCTAGGACAGCTGATGGGAGAGGATTTGGGAATGCAGCCACAACACGCTGAGTAATTATATCAAGAAATTGATTATCTGAGAAGGGTTCCAGTTCAATCGAGTGATCCAGGTTTTGTATTATTGTTGGAGGAAGTTGTCTGGGAAAAAACCGTGGGCTTGTTGTCATTGATGGAATCCCGAATTCTTTACAGAGTGCTAGGAATTTTGTATAGGGTACTTGGGATGTCCTATCTACATCATCGAAGTTGAAGATAATAGGAGTCTCAGCTTTTTGGAGAATCCGTTTTAAGTAGACCCAAAGCTCGGAGAGCACATCAGTCTGAGGCGTGGTACCTGTAAGGATTTGTAGTGTATCTCTGACAATCTCAGTGGTACTCTTCATTTGAAAGCTTATGAGAGGTCGGCAATAACCTCCAAGCTCGTGGTGACCAAAAAAACGAAGTAAGGTTGTACGGCCAACACCAAAGCTTCCATGGATCATGATGTTCATTGAAAGAGGGAACTCACC
>JABXGV010000048.1 GCA_016550485.1 archaeon | reverse complement strand
GGAGATTTGGCGATAGTTCCACTTCAGCTTGTACTAATAGATGAATAAGGTCCCCTAAAGTATGGTCTGCTGCTTTTGATAGATTTAGTTTGAATGTTCTTATCTGAGCGCCTGATTGTGACTGGGAACGATCAGCTATTTGATCCAAACGCACTAACAAAGATTTGTCTACCACATTGACTTCAAAGATAAGGGAGCCTAAATCTAGGATTTGAGTAATTAGGAGTCCTCCTAGTTCATTCTAACCAAGTATAGCTTTTCTTTTTTATCATCTTGATTAATAGGTCATTAATGTCAAGCTTGGATTTCGGAAAAGCCTAAATGTAAGTAATTCAGCTGGCGTTAACAAGACTGCTGGTGGTTATACAATGTCGCTAGACGAGGAGATGCAAGATATTGGCGTAAAAATCAGGGAAGCACACAGACTGGAGGCGGAGGGGAATATTTCAGAAGCTGTAGAAATGTTTGATCGAATATCCGAGAGGCTATCGGAACTAGCACAGCGAGCAACAGGTACGTCTTTAGCCAGTGTGTTAAAGCGACGTGCTAGTCAATTTGCAAACAATGCAGCAGTTCTACGCAGACAAATTGCTGGAGCACAAGATAGACTTACGACCCCAGAGCAGCAGGGAGTAGCAGACTTGACCCTATTACGGGGTCCTTCTGTAACGGCTCAGCTTTTGAAGGCATTTCAGTCCGCGCAATACCGAGTTTTAGTTGCTACACACCAGCTCCACGCCGTAGAATTGGCAGTTGATGAGGCTGAGCACAATGAGGTGTCACTTAATCTTCTTGTGCTCCTTAACGAGTTACATAAAGGAGGCGTTAAAATTCGAGTTCTGACTACACCGCCCGCCCATCTAGCAGGAGTGTCACGATGGAGACAAGCTGATGCCTTGCGCTGCCTTAGTGAGAGTGGAATTGAATTCCGGTTATGTTCTCGGTTACATTTCAACAGTATTCTTGTTGATGACACCGCCCTATGGCGCGGAACCGCTCCACTCACGGCACAAGGACTTGCTGGTTTAGATGATGTGATAGAATTCTCTGCTTCCAAGTGGTTAATCTCTGTGTATCTAGATTTATTTCGCTCTAGATGGGAACAAAGTGATTTATCATGTATGCAGTGCTCTGAAAAGATCTGTCAAAGGAGTTTTCAACCTGAAGACGCACGCCGCTCTTTTGAGTACAGCGGGTTATCTTAGCTTTTTGATGTTAATAACTTCGCACTCGACGCGTCAACCTGATGCGTAAAAGCCACTTTTACATAACCTCTCTCTCCAGCATATTGCAGTATTTCCTCCAGACGCGTCAGAGAGATTTTCAAGGCTTCTGCAATTTTACCTGCAGTATGTTTCCCATCAGAAAGTAGTATTACAAAAATTCCATCAACGCCAAAACGCTCCTCTATATCCTTGCGAATCGGTGACTCTTCATAGAGCAACCTTTCAAGAGAGGTCACCCTAACTGGTAGTGGCTCCTTTTGAGGTTCGAATCCCACCAAAACATCAACATCTTGTTCGAATCTCCGAAGCAGTGTTCTAGCTTCCGGGCTTCCTCGAAGTGGCATACTGAGGAGTATCATATTTTCTCGAAAGTGCCTATAGAATAAATCTCGAAGAGCACTTAGCAAATTGCTGTATTGAAAATCCTTCTTAACGCAAGCAAGAAAGACCAACCCAGCATCAACGACATAAGTAAAGGAGAGGTTTTCGAAGGCTATGTCTTGCAGCTGTCGCCCCATTAACTCAGACTGAAAGTGAACAATAGCGGAGAAAAAGCTACTGAATAATGTGGGATCGAACTCGAGAGGCGAGTAGGCTTTATGAAAGAGCGGAATACCACTTGCATCAATGACCCACACAGCATGAACTGTCATAGTCTGAATACCCCGCTCAAAGTATTCTAGGCACAGTATTCAACAATAAATCTTCCGCAATAGCACACAAGTGGCTTTAAGGACGAATCCGACTCGGAGTCCTGGGGAAAAGACAAGCTTCTCTAATATGCTTGAGACCAAGTAACCATACTAGGCATCTTTCCAGCCCCATACCGAACCCTGCGTGAGGTGGGAGTCCAAATTCGCGCAATTCAAGGTACCAAGAATAGGAACTAGGGTCAAGAGACTGTTCATGAATCCGTTCCATAAGTTGATCTAAATCATGGATTCGCTGCCCACCACTTGTTAACTCCCCAAACCCACCAGGGGCGATGAGATCACTACTAAGGGTAACTTCGGGACGGTCGGGGTCTGGAAGATGATAGAAACTTCGAGCGGAAGTTGGATAGCCTTTGATGAAGAACGGTTCCTTGAACTGCTGAGAAATCGCTCGTTCTATTTCCCTGCCGAAATCCTCTCCCCAAGAAGCCTTGAAGCCTTGTTGAGCAGCAATCTCTATAGCTTCATCGTAAGTTATGCGTTTGAATGGGAGAGAAGGAACCTTGATTTTTGCGCCAAGCAAAGTTAGTTGGCGTTTGCATTTGGATTTGATGTGCTTACATATTGCATGTACAAGGCGTTCCTCTACGCCCATTATATCATCGTGAGTAGCGAAGGTTAATTCTGCTTCTAGGTGCCAAAACTCTGTTAGGTGTCTGCGTGTGCGATGTTTTTCAGCACGGAAACTGGGAGCAATTAGATAGACCTTTTCAAGTCCACAAATTGCTGCTTCCTCATAGAGTTGAGCGCTTTGGCTCAGATAAGCAGTGCTTCCGAAATACTCCAGGGGAAAGAGAGTGGCTCCTCCCTCGACACTAGCAGAAACCAAGATTGGGGGGAAGATTTCAGTGAACCCTTCGCCATCTAGATGTTCATGTGCAGCGCGGCTTATCTCTGCCTTTATCTGCATAATCGCTGTTTGGCTCGGACTGCGTAAGTACAAGTGGCGCTTATCGTAGAGAAATGCGTCTCCCGCGTCCTTCTCTAGAGGCCACTCAGAACCTGCTAGACTCACTATCTCGAAACTTGTTACATGAATTTCAATTCCGGTAGGTGCCCGTTTATCAACTTGTACCTTACCTATCAATCTAATAGCAGATTCCAATGTGACCTGCTGCATCGCTTCAAACGCGGCTTGTGATGCATGTTTACGATGCCCTGCTACTTGGACAATACCTGTAGGATCACGAAAGATAATAAAAATCACTCCACCGTGTTCCCGCTTCCGGTGAACGAAGCCTGTTAGGGTCACAATCTTACCTGCGCTAGAGCTGTCAAGTTCACTAACATAATCGCTTTTCCCATATGTTTTCAGTTCTTTACTTGTCAAGGGGAACCCACCAAGAGCAGAAGTTCAACACGCTTATAAATTAGCTTTACGAAACTCATCCGACTTCTGCCTGACGCTTCCGCGTATACTCTAACATGTGCTTAGCGATGTACTCAAAAACGGCATCAACATTCAGGTTCTCCTTTGCACTAGTCTCGAAATACGCCTTCAATCCTTGACTCTGCGTGAACTCGATAGCTTCTTTTTGATCCACCGCACGCAACAGGTCCGCTTTCATTCCAACCAAGATAATCGGAACACCTTCAGTATTGCTCCGGATCATAGCCAGCCACTCGGATAATTTAAGAAACGTACTGAACCGTGATAAATCAAATGCAAGAATTGCGCCTCGCGCGCCCACACAGAATTTTGGCAGCATGGAACGAAAACGCTTCTCACCGGCAAAGTCCCAAAGTTGTAGTTTTACAGGGCTTTGTCGCCCGTTTCCATCTTCTACGGTTATCCGTTTTGCTGCGAAAGCGGTTCCTACCGTTAGAATAGAATCATGATATACGCCCTCAACAAAGCGGCGTACGAAGGTTGTTTTTCCGACACCGCCCTCGCCGGCTATGATTAATTTGAGGAGTGTTCCTTCTGATGTCAAGGCTGTCTTCTTCCGCAACTCTCTTACAGTTTGAATTAGTGAGAGGTCTTTTAAAACTGTTGCAATGGTCCTAAATCTAGCTTGATTTTATCGTAATCCTCTCTGGCATGTGAAACGTGCGCGTATCTCAGCAATTAATGTCTTTCCTAGTGATTTGAGGGGGTTTCGGAGAAACCGGTAGTAGTCAGTTTGACCTGTTGCTATATCCTGTACGAATCTGTTTAGGCTTCGGATGTGCCGTAAGAGTCGGAAGCCTCCGTAGAGATGATTGTGGATAATCATTGCCACTGAGCGGCTGACACGCAGCTCTTCTCCAAAACGGCGTTGGGCGATTTTCGAATAACTGGTTAGAGCAGCACCACTAAAAGTTTGATTGTGGATAGCCTTGATGACTGTACGCCCTGCGAGAATTCCACTCTCTACGGCATAGCAGATGCCTTGCCCGGTGAAGACGTCCACAAAGCCTGCAGCGTCCCCCACTAGGAGCACACGGTTTGCGACGAGGGGTTGTTTGAAACCTGTAGCTGGGAGCGGATGCCCCACAATTTTACGGAGGGGCGGAATGTGTAGACCTGTTTGACGTGCATATAACCTCGCAAAAATATGCAACAACCTCGGGAGACCCTTCAATTCATTCGCTACTCCGCCAATCCCCAGAGAAAGACTCGTTCGACGAGGAAATGCCCAAGCATAGCCTAGCGGGATATTCAGAAAGTAAAGGGCAAGGAGGTTCGTATTGATTTTGTTTTCCAGTTCTTCTTGGGGAATGAGAACATCTGCTTCTATAGCGATACCTGTATTTCCTGGGTCAAAAGAGCCTCTTAGTCCTGCGGCACGAGCGACACGTCCTCCAATGCCATCCGCACCAATGAGAAGCCGTCCTTTAAACCTCCCCTGGTTAGTGTGGCAGGAGATATGGCTCTTCTGCCATTCTATGTTGTTTACTCGGTGCCCATCTAGGAACTTAGCTCCTGCGTCAACTGCCTTTTGAACAAGATAGTGGTCAAATCTGCTCCGGATTATAGTACAACCTAGGGATGAGTTGGAGTATATATCAACTGGTTTAAGGTCAGGTCCAATCAGTTGAATTCCAAAGAGTTCCCTTTCGATTATTGAGTTAGGTAAATGAACTCCGGTTACACGAAGCAGACGCAGTGTGCGAACAGATAATGCTCCTGCGCAGGGTTTGACACGCGGAAACACTGCTTTATCCAATAGGAGAACATCTAATCCTGCTTTAGCACATACATTCGCTGCAGTTGATCCAGCCGGTCCAGCGCCAACAACAATGACATCGAATGTTTTCACGTATCTCACGGACCTAATATGGCTTGTTGTGGTCATTACTAGTCCTTTACTGGTGGTAACACGTTTGCATATCCATTTATAACTTCAAGTTTATCTTGGTTTAGTACCCGGAAACTCAATCGCACCAAGTTTTTTTCAGGTATTTTTTCTGTCACTTCTATAATCGCTGTAATCTCGTCTCCGGGGTATACAGGAGCTGTGAAATTCACCTTCAAATTATAAGCAAGGGTGCCTAATCCGGGGAGTTTCATTCCAATCACGCGTGCCACTAGGGCACCTCCTATCGGACCGTGAGCAATCCTTCTTCCAAAAATCGTGGTTGCTGCATATTCTTGATTCATATGAAGAGGGTTGTAATCGCCTGACATCTTTGCGTATAATTCAATGTGTTCTTCTGTAACCTTCATTATTCCTTGAGCAGCCTCTCCGATTCTTATTTCATCTATACTTTTACCGAGTGTAAAAGACGGATTTTCAGCTACTGACGCAGTTATCGAAGTAGAATCAGGAACCAGCCCTTGAAATATCTTTGGAGTGAACTTAAACATTCGGGCGAACTTCATCAACAAGTCCATATCTTCGGTGTCGATAACGACCCTCTTGGCCATCATCGCTTGCATTGCGTCAAGTTTTCCGAGAAGGATATCTCGCCATGTCGCTGAATCTGTTTTTATAGTCATTGTTGGTTTTTTTATCTTTGTTTGTTTAACTGAGCAAGTTTGGTTCCTAATCGTGAGTAGCCATGGTTCATGATCAGAGAAGACGAATAGGATTTTTGCTGAAACACCTTTGGCGCGCTCTGACCGAAACCCATTAGGAATTGCGGTCATTAGTGTATCAAAATCGATTGCCTCAAAAGCGGTTCTGTCGGTTTGCAGTGCTGCTTCCCGTTTCTCTTCAATGTAAATTTCTCTTTGAATCAGAAAACGCATTATTTCAGATGTTCCGCCACCAATAGTTCCTAACCGAGCATCCAAGTAAAACTGGCTAAGCGGATAGAAATCTTCAACATAGCCAGCACCACCGCAAATCTGGATTGCTAGGTCACACACTTCCACTGACGCTTCTGTGGCGAAGAGCTTAGCCATCGTAGCTTCTTTTGTGCAAGGAAGCCCTTTCTCAATCATTCTTGCAGCGCTCGCTACAAGTAGCCGTGAGGCTCGAATTTTTGTCGCCATGTCAGCAATCTTAAAGGACACCCCTTCGAAGCGAGAAATAGGGCGATCAAACTGCACTCTTTCTTGTGAATATTTTACAGCCACTTCAAATGGGGTTCGCATGCACCCAAGGGCTTCCGCTGCGATACCAATCCGTTCAGAATCCAACTCGTCCATCAAGATTAGAAAGCCTTGATTTAATTTGCCTAAGAGGTTCTCCTTAGGAACCCTCACATCCTTGAATTGAAGATGAGAGTTGGGAACGCCTTTTCGCCCCATGAGCGTGTAATCCTTTATGGCAGAAAAACCATCCCATGACGTTTCAATGATGAATGCTGACATCCCGCTTTTACTATCCACGTTAGGGTCGGTAATGGCGAAGACAACGATTTGATCTGCAATACTGCCGTTTGTGATGTAGCGCTTCTCACCATTTAAAATCCAGCATTGTTCCTCCTCGCTCCAAACTGCTGATGTTTCCATCCCTGCTGTATCACTCCCGACTTTGGGCTCGGTTATAGCTATAGCACCAATTTTCTCGCCTTCGGCGAGGGGGTTGAGGTATTTTAGTTTCTGTTCCTCAGTACCAAATCGTAGAATCGGGATTGCGCTTAATGTGCAGCTAGAACCGAACATCATTGTAGCAGCAGGACATACTGCGGAGATTTCTTCACCTGCAATAAGCTGGTACATAAACGGTTTGTCAGAACCCCCATATTCTTCGGAAATGAGCAGACCAGCGAGCCCAAACTCTCCCAATTTCTTAAAGAAGCGCCTATGATCAAAGTCGCCTTGTGTGATTTTTTCTTTCATTGGTACGATTTCTGCTGAAACCCATTTGCGAACCTTCTCTCGGAATTCGAGTTCATCACGTGAATAGAGAAATTGTTCATCATTAATGCGCGTCATAACAAACCTTCACCAACGCTACTGGCTAATGGATTATTAAGAGCTAGTTTAGCTAATGCTAGAGAAGTGGGTATTCAATTATTTGTACAAAAGTATTCCTTGAAGGGAGTGAATTCCTGTACCCTGCACTTTTGGAACAAAGACAGAGAAATTAAGTGGAATCCTTCCTTCAGTTGCTCTAGGTTCTCTAGAACAGGAGAACGAGAAAATATGCGGTTCTTTGGTCATCTCATTAAAGGAGAAATCACGAGCCTAGACGCAGAAAAAACCGGTCGATTCCCGAATATGAACTTGGCAATCGAGAATCCCCGCCTGTTGTTTGCCATGGCATTAAGGAGTCAAGGGTCACTGAGCCGCTTTGCCGCGAGATACTTTGGTGGTCTACTCCCAGAAAAGACCCCAGAAATCCGATTGTTAAAGGATTACATCCGCTGTCATGGTTATCCCTCCGCGTCAAAGGACGAGATTGACGACATCATCTTTGCCCGATACGCCATTGGTGGAGTACGAGAAGTTGCCACCGCCTGTGAAGAAGCCAGTAGGGTAAAACGGCTAATACACAAGGAGCTTCACAAAAGCGGCGCAGGACTCACTCTCCGCGACCGCATGCGGAGCATTCCAATGATGAGTGATTTCATGTGGAAGCACCTTGATGCATTCAAGGAAATCGCCATCGCAGAAGGTACTCCTGTAAAACTCTTTGATTGGCAAGCGAACACGACTTTTAAGACTCTCTGCAAAGCGAAGGCGAAATTCATCACTGAAAGGCTAGGGCCAAAGGAGATACCCTGCAGCGTAAGAGGGGAGAAAACCATGTTGTATCGATTCCCCTTTGGGGCGGTCGGCATATTTCCACCATATAATGCAGCCTTAGGCCTCGGATTCATGGCTATTGTCTCCTCGTATTACGCTGGGAACGCTAACGTTACGCGAACACCCGCGAGGATGCCACTCACGAATATGGAACTAGCCTATGTGCTTCGAAACGTCATGGAAGAATTAGACTTCCCCACCAGCACCTTCCAAGCTATCATTGGACCGGCACGACCAATCGCGAATTACATGATTAATGAATCTCCCTTGAACGCGATGGTGTACTACGGTGACTCCGATGTCGGGTTGCAGCTCATGTCGCAAGCTATCAGGCGGGGCATGCATTTTATCCCCGAATTGGCCGGGAGTGGGGCAAGCCTTGTATGGAAAGATGTTGATATCGACCGAGTTGCGGACTTCATCACCCATGCCCGGTTCTTTGGCTCTGGACAGATCTGTTTAGCGGCAAAGCGGCTCTTCCTCCACGAAGCTATTTACGACGAATTTGTTGAGACTCTTATTGAGAAAAGTGAGCAGTTGAAGGTGGGGGTTCCCGCAGATTCCCGGACAGATTTGCCTGTGCTAGGTAGCCGAGCGCTCTACCAAATTACCGACATGACCGAGGAAGCTTTAAAGAAGGGAGCAAAACTAGAAACCGGAGGATATCGAATCGATGTCCATGGTGAAGGGGACGATGCAGGATTATTTTACAAGCCAACCATTCTAAGTGACGTCCCCCTTGAATGTAAAATGTGGTACCACGAAACCTTTGGTCCTGTCCTGCCCATTATGAAAATAAAGAATTTTGACCAAGCGATTTCTCAAGCGAATAATTCACCTTATGGCCTTAGAACCTCAGTGTATAGTGATGACCCAACTATCTGCCAACGGTTCTTTGATGAAATTGAGGCGCCGGGGGTCGCAGTGAATACGGATCATCTTCACTTCGATACATTTTACCCACATCTAGGAGGCTTGAAGACTAGTGGAGTCTTTGGTGGGAAATATTTCTACGAGGCACTCACGTATCTCAAATATCGCCACTTTCCCGCTTAGATAAATTAGTTACTTCTGAAATTTATTCGATTAGGGGAAAACTACTTTCAAGAACACAAAGGCTTTTAGCGTTCAAGGTTAAGCTGAAAACCATAATTCAACGATGGTGTTTTTGATGCCCGTTGATGAAGAATTAACGCTTTTAATGATTCCAGGTCCAGTTCCAGTACACCCTCGCGTCTATCGCGCGATGTCAAGGGTACTGTACGGCCATCGCACAAAGGAATATCAAAGCCAATATAAGAATACAGTTGAACTGCTTAAGCAACTTCTACACACAAAAGAAGACGTGTATCTCTTTGCAGGTTCTGGAACAGCGGCAATGGAGGCAGCTATAGCTAACGTACTAGAACCTAGAGATAAAGTGCTTAATGTAGTAAACGGAAAGTTCAGCGAGCGATGGTTTGAATTATCAAAAGCCTACGGCATCGAATCCGCCCAATTAACATACGAGTATGGTCAGGCTGCAAACCCTGAAGCAATAGCAGAGTCGCTAGAGTCAGATGAAGACATCAAGGCTGTAACGATCTGCCATAATGAAACTTCAACAGCGGTGCTTAATCCAGCAGAGGAAATTGGCCGTGTAGTCCGCAAACATGGTAGACTTCTCATTGTAGATGGAATTACATCAGTTGGCGGCGATTATGTTTACCCAGATAAATGGAACTTTGATGTGCTAGTTACTGGTAGCCAGAAATGTTTAGGTGTACCACCAGGGCTAGGGGCTATCTGGGTTGGTTCGAGAGGGTGGGAAAAAATACAAGCTCGAAAAAAGAAGCTCCCAAGCTACTACTTCGACCTCGTTAAATCGAAAAAACGGTTCGATAGTAGCGGCGATTCTCCATTCACTTCAGCAGTCAGTCTCCTGTATGGACTTCACGAGTCATTAACCATGATGTTTGAGGAGGGTTATGAGCAACGAGTTGAGCGGCATAGGCGACTTGGCAGGATTACTCGAGCAGGGTACTTGGGTATGGGTTTGGAATTGCTCGCGGATCCGAACTATTATTCGAATACCGTGACTGCGGTCAAATACCCTCAAGGAATAAAGGATTCCGAGTTCAGAAACTTTATCCGCCGATTTGGCATCCTTATCGCTGGTGGTCAAGGTCCTGTAAAGGGCAAAATCTTTCGTACGAATCACATGAACATTTGTACGGAAAGAGATGTTTTGACTACGATGACGCTAATAGAGGTTACATTGAAGCATCTTGGGTTTCCATTATCCTTAGGTGCCGGTGTGTCTGCCGCCCAAGAACAAATGCTAAAAGAAATCGACTAAATGCTGTGTACCAAGGACTAGAAATATTAATTTAATTCGCCCCCAGTGATGACTGGGGCTTCTTTTCGCAGCACATTGTTGAAGGTAGTTGGCGCCATCTTAATTAATAGGGAGCGTGAAACTAGGCTTCTAGGTTTAAATTTCTATAAATGACATCAGCCCAGAATGTGGTGAAGAAATTGGTGCCTCAAGAACCTGAAACCCCTCCGAAGACCCAAGAAAGAACCCAAAAAGGAAAAGTTCTGTCAGAAATTTTACAGAAGCAATTTCGTTTATCTGCCTCAGAGGCAGAAACCTACATTTCTTTGCTTCTAATGGGTCAACTAACACCAAGTGAAGTGTCCTATTATTCAGGTTTACCCCACGAGCAAGTTGACTCGGTTCTCAAAGTACTTACAGAGAAACGGCTAGTGAGGGTTGTAGGAGGAATAGTAAATCGATACTTTGCCTTGGCACCTTACAAGGTGTTCGCTGATACAATTCAGGATTTTAAGACGCATATTGCTAACCTCCAAGGGACTCTTCTGACGAATAAAGAGAAAACGTCATCGGAGATAAAATCGAGATTAGAGCAGATTACTACAAAGATAATACAGAATTTAGAAAAATGGAGAAATGAACAGAGTAGAACTGTTGCAGAGACAGTGGCCTCAACGAAAAATATGCTGAAAACCACTACCCAGGAGTTAGAGGATACATTATCAGAATTTTCCAACTCAGGTACTAACAAACTCTCAGACCAAACTCAACTAGCCTTACAAGCATTTCAGAAATCCATTCTGAAAGGAATGAAACAACTACAAGAAACCCTCACAAAGAACCTCAAGACAGGTCATCAAGTCATCGCAAAACAAGGAGAAACTGCAGAAAAGACTTTGGTAACAGCTAGCACTAGACTTCTTCAATATCTAGAAACAGCGTCTACTGACCTAAAGGCACAACTTCTCACACCAAAAGCGGGAATACAAAAAATCATTGAAGAAAGTATGAGCACCATTAAAAGTGATTTTACCTCAAGTCGAAAACAAATACAAAAAGAAATACAGCAGATTACTACAGACATAACCGAAACCCTTGAAGATTTTGATGAATCACAGAACAAAACTCTCAGTGAGTGGCAGAAATACCAAACTCAAGTAACATCAACTATCACAAAACAAGTTAACCAGCAAATAAGTGAAACAGGAAACAAAAGAGTAGAATTACTGGATCAGTTGATATCAGAGGTCACCAAAACACACAGCGAAGAACTTGAACAATTAACCCTAACGGCAAACCAAATAGTCGCAAATATAGATGCTGCGATCAGCAAATCAATTAAGGATGCTACTGAAATTAGTGAACTCCTCACAAAGAACCTTCAGAAAGCCATTAGGGAATACTCACAAAGCTTGATACAGTTAAAAACAGAAAATGCAGCCCCCCTGTTTTCACCTGAAACATTAACGACTAGCTACTTAACTAGAATCCAGGAATCGATGACAAGACTAACACAACAAGCGTCAGCGGAATATGAGAAACTACTTGACTCTGTAAACGAGACACTTGGCGCTCAAGTTAGTCAGACATATCTCGATCAGTTGGCTGCATTGCGTACACTCCTTGAGTCACTCCAACAGGATCTATCCAAGCAGCAT
>JABXGV010000005.1 GCA_016550485.1 archaeon | reverse complement strand
TGCCGGATTACATCCAAGGTAAAGCCTACCTTTTTGAGGCGCAGTAAGTACTGTTGATGCACCATAAGATCTGACAGCATCTCATCCATATCACTCGCCATATCAGCACAGACCATGCCCGATTCACGGGCTTGTGTTACAGCTTGAGGCAGCGACACCTCCACCTCAATAATGACCTTCCCCGGTTCATCTATCCTCCACACCAACAAAATCCGAGCCCACCTCGTCTTGTGCAGGACGACAATGATCTCCCCTGCTGCCTCAAGCGCCTCCGGTGAGGGGGATGTTTTAACAATACTCTGGTACCTTTCCATAAGCTCAGCAGCCTGCATCAGTAACCATCTCGAGTGAAAATTCGTTACAAACCGTTATTTATGCATGGCAACCCAAGAGTTCAGAAAAAGGCAGTCACTCAAATTTGGCTAACCATTTCAGAACCTGCCGCTTCGCAAGTACTTATTTGGACAGACTTTCAAGGAGTACGCAAGAATCTCCACGAGAAGGTCTGAAGTCTCAATGCGCGTAATATCCCACGAAGACCCGGAACTGAAATCCTTCGAGGAGGCAATCAAGGGTTACACGGAAGCGGCTAGAATCTTGGGGATGTCCTACTGGCTCTACGTCAAGGGCAGCAAACCCATCGGCATATTATCCGTGGGACGAGAACCCGTACAGCTTCTTGCCCCCATCGGCACCCCGGTCGCCAAGATCCAGATAGTCAGCTTTCAACACCCAGCTAAGGTGCTAGACACATTTCTCTCCGAGGCACACGCCCATGCCCTGACAAACCAGGTTGAACTTGTATTTGCCACTTTCCCCTCCAAATACGAGAAACAAACCCGCAAACTCAAAGAGCTCGGCTTCCAGCAAGTCTCAGACAATTACCGCATGGTCTGCCCCCTCAACCAACCCTTCACACCCTCCAGCGAACTCAACTTCGAAAGAGTCAAACGCGAAGAGCTCAACACCTTCATCCAGAGCATCAAGGAATGCATGAGCGGAAGCCCCGACACTATGCTAGACATCGTCATGGGCAACATCCAAAAAATGCCCGACAACTTCCTCGACCTCTGGTACAACATGGAACAACTCTACTGGGCCCACAAGGACGGCAAGGCCGTGGGCATCTTGGACCTAAACGTCAGTGACCACGTCATCGGCAACATTGGCGTGGCACCCAAACACCGGGGCAAAGGCTATGGGCGACAAATCATGCTCTTCGGACTCCAGACCCTCATGAAGGAGGGCGGGCGACACGCCGGACTCCGCGTCCACAAAGACAACACCGTCGCCATCAAACTCTACGAATCCCTTGGATTCACGATCACCGAGCAAAGCCAAACCTTCATCTGGCGACAATAGCCCAACAACCCAGAAACGTCATTCTCGGCAATAATACTCTCCACTCTACCCACTTCCGAACCAGCCAGTTCACAAGCATATAAATCCCCTTTGCAGCCTGAGACACCCCAGCCTCAACGGACGCCCCCACAAATTAGTTGAGCTAGGTGTTGATTGGTTATGTCATTGAAGGAACTGGATATCACTCCAAAAGCAATTAAGCCTCAGCTAGTCGCGAGCACCAGACTGGTTATTCAGAAGAGAGCCGAGCTGGTTCCAGTGTTCGAGAAACTCGACCGCGAATGCAAGGACCACATCTGTGGGCCCAGAATCCTGGTCTTCCACGCGGACACCGTGGCCAACGGCTTTGACGCCGAAGCCTGTGTCCCAGTCACCCAAGCAGTCACCGCCATCGAAATCACCAGTCGAACCCTTGAGGCCGCTGAAGCACTGACCATGCTCCACCATGGCCCCCATGACACGCTCTCTGAGACCTACCAGAAGATTTACGGGTTCACCAGAGCACATGGGCTCATGGGCGCATTGACCGGCAGAGAAGTCTTCCTGGAACTCCATCCAAAGCGCCCCGAGGACAACGCCACTGAGGTCCAAGTCGTGCTCCAGAACTGGCATAAACGCTTCGCCACCGGGCTAGAAAAGGTCTTGGGACCTGAGGATCGAGCCAAGGTCATGCAAGGCTACGAGGCACTCACCCTAGAGTCCAGCCACTCGGAACGCTTCGCATGGACAGCTGCGGCCCTCCAACGCCTTGACGCGATAGCCGATGAACACCAGAAATACCTCATCCTTTCCCCCTGCGCCCACGACTTCCCCGACGCCAGCATCGCCATCGCACGAGCCGTCTATGAAGAGACTGGAGACATCGACAAGGTCCTCGACGCCATGCACGCCAACTACACGCGGTTCCCCCGGTTCACCCGCAAAGGCAACACCCTCTACTCCCAGAAACGACCCGCCAACCCCGAAGAACTGGAGAAAGCCAAGACTGATGCTGAACGCCGACGCGCCAGCTGCTTCTGCCCCCTCATCCGCGACCATCTCGACAGGATCTCCCACACCTTCTGCTACTGTGGCAGTGGCTGGCTTCGAAGGCTATGGGAGGGCATCCTTGGAAAACCAGTCCAAGTTAAAATCGTGAAATCCCTAGCCAAGGGGGATGATGCCTGCCAGTTTGCCATCCATCTACAAATCTGACAACAGACTTTCGGATTCTGTGATAGGCGTCTAGCCACCAAATACCTGTTGGGCTAGCGCAGTTACAATCAGTCCGCCTTTTTCCACGACATGCGCTTCGTAGAGCCAGCTACTATCCAGGTAGCCTTCGACGGCAATGACGCATCCCTCGTATTCCGACAGGTCAGGTACCCCGGAGTCAGGTGGTCGGCTCTCTTGTCGACTGATACGCGTCAGACGGATCACACCACCAAGGCTAGCTTTTAGTGATAGGGGGTGGAATTCACCGTTCTCCACTAGTCCGATGACGACGTCTTTCCCATTCATTCTTCTTCATCTCACAGTAAGGGTTACAAGAATATTCCCTTCAAGTCCTTATTATATCACCATTCCTAATATGCAATGGACCCAAATCAAGCAAAACAGTAAATTGATATGATGTGAGTGAGAAGATACGGGTGAATTGCTATGGCGAGGAATAGAGGGATTCTTCTGGTAGTAATGCTCCTGGGAATGGCCATCTTCTTACAGGCAGGCTGTGGTAAGAGTGGGTGTATCCCGAAGAGCGTGTATGGTCATACCTTCAACACCCATCAGGTGAACCCATCAACAGGATCTAAAGTCTCCATTCCCAGACCAGCCAGTATCTCTCTTCCAAGTGCAGAGTCCGACCCCATCATCATCGATGGAGACCCGCAATTCCACTCACTAGCCCTGGTCAAGAATTGGTCCGGGTCAGGCACTCCTGGTGATCCGTATATCATCGAGAATCTCATCATCGACGCGGAAGGAACCGGTTCCTGCATTTCGATATGGAATACGCAGGTGTATTTCATCATCAATCGCTGCGACCTGACAGGAGCAACACTCCCAGGGTTCATGAGCGGAGCGGGGATTGTCCTGTACCTTGTCAAGAATGGGGTCTTGGCTAACAACACGTGTTCGGGAAACCTGTACGGCATCCAGCTGGGCGGTGTGGATAACGTCAATGCTACCTTTAACACGTGCGTGGATAATGCGGACACTGGCCTTTATCTTTCTTCACCAACTGGATCCGGCATGAACGCCAACCACATTCAGTGGAACACCTTTGCGGATAACCAGTACAACATCATCGACATGAGTCTAGGATTTCACTATGATTGCTGTTTCAACTATTACTCGGACTACGAAGGAATCGATGCAAATTTTGACGGTATTGGTGACACCCCACATCCAATCGTAGGTAGTGGCCAAAATGAAGACCCCTATCCAGCCATGTTTGCGCCAGCCCCGCCAATGTGGATAACACCCCTCCCTGACTGGGTTCTCGAGTTTGGTGACTCGTTCACCTATGATCTTGACACCTCGTCTCGGCCCCCATTAGATACCTCTACCTGGACAGTCAATGACACTGCCCACTTCGCGATTGACGAAAACGGAGTAATCGTTAACGCTACGACTCTGCCAGTAGGCAGGTATGGCATTCGAGCGCGTGTAGCGAATTTATATGGAATCCCGGTTTCAGGCTGTTTCACCGTACAGGTTCAAGATACAACGCCTCCGACATGGAACTGCCCTGACAGGTACAGTGTACATTTTGGTATGCCAATAGCTCTTCAACTCCAAGCCCTAGACCTATCAGGTATCAACTATTGGGGGCTCGATGACTATACCCTGTTCTCCATCACGGATACTGGCCTCCTCACCAGCAACCAGCTTCTAAGCATTGGGCACTACGAGTTACTCGTCACGGCCTTTGATCCCTACGAGAATACGGTTACGCAGTCCATCGTCGTGAACATCAGCTATATGGATTTGACCCGCCTTTTCCTCCTCAGTGCAGACATCATCGTTTGCCTCATAGGAATACTCTTTGTTCGGGTATTGATTCTCAAGCTTCGGTCAACCCCACAGGGCTCTGAATAACATCTTGAAGGAACTCATAAAGGAGCCAGAAAAGCATAGCTTGAAATAGAGCACTTTTCATTGAATTATCTGGATGCATAGCAATGCTTAGAAAACGAGGGATTCTCCATATTGGTGTTTTTCTTCTGGGAATATCCCTCCTGTTATTGCACTTACCTTGCTGTGTTTCGGCTTGGTGGAGTTCAGACGATTTGAATCACAGCACCTTCAGTGATTCTCAGCTTAACCAGCAACCAGAGCCTATTGTCACAACGCACCAGTCGACAGGTCTACACTATCCACGTATCGTGTCTGACCCCATCAGTATCTATGGTGATCCAGAATTTCACTTTCACGCGCTGATTAATGAGTGGCCTGGTTCAGGCACTCCTGACAATCCATATCTTATCCAGAATCTCAGTATCGACGCCGAAGGTGTTGGCTCCTGCATTTCGATATGGAATACGCAGGTGTATTTCATCATCAATCGCTGCAACCTAACTGGTGCAACGGTCGCTGGGTTCATGAGCGGAGCAGGCATTGTACTTCATCTTGTCAAGAATGCTGTCTTGGTGAACAACACTTGTTACGGAAATTTGTATGGAATACACCTGGGCGGCGTCGAGTACGTCAATGTCACCTTTAACACCTGCGTCAATAATGATTATGCGGGTCTAATGCTGTCTTCCCCTACTGAACCTGGAATAAACACCAACCACATTCAGTGGAATACTTTTGCTAATAACCCAACTAACAACGTCATCGATTCAGGCTCTAGTAATCATTACGCTTGTAGCTATAACTACTATTCCGATTACACAGGAAACGATAACAATGACGACGGTATTGGTGAAACACCCTACTCGATTCCTGGTAGTAGTCAGAACCAAGACCTCTACCCTCTAATGTTTGAGCCATCCCCGCCAACTTGGAACACATCGCTACTT
>JABXGV010000047.1 GCA_016550485.1 archaeon | reverse complement strand
CTCTTCTGCCGAGGGGCTATTGGAGCGTCAATGTTTGCCGACATTGGGTATGTTCTGTGTAACAGCCGTAACGTGGAGGAAGTGATATTCCTAGGGACTGGCGGGGGTATCAGCCTTGATGTGAAAACCGCTGATATCAACATCCCTACAACATGTCTCCGTCTAGATAAGGTGTTGGAGATTATGTTACCACTAGAAGCCCCTGCGAAAGCGGATAAGGACCTGGCAAGCCAAGTTCGTAAATTTGTGGAAGAGGAGGTTAAGGACTTGGTCAACCTTCATGATGGCCTTCACGCTACTGTTCCGTTCTTGTTGTGTGAAAATAAGCCCTTCTTAGTGGACATGCTGAATCGGGGTGTTCTTTCTGTGGACATGGAGTTGTCAGTGTTATACGCCTTGGCTAATCATTTCTCCAAGAAGGCAGTGGGGATTATCAGAATTGATGATCTGCCCTTGCAAGGACTGCTACTCTGGGATGCCCTTGAGGATAGTTTGGAGCTGAAGAGCCGGGTTCATACTGGCATCCTACGGGCGGTCATCCAGTTTGTGTTTAGTGACTAGGAATAGACTGTCTGCGGTTTCAAAAGCTTTTGCAGACAAGGTAGCGCAGAAGTATGAAACGCTTAACATGAATTCTTCGAACCTTTCAAACATTTCCATCTATGTAATTTTGATGCTGAAACCCCAATAGGACTAACTTGGTGTATCACCCTCAGTGGGAAGAGGTGAAAGGCCAGGAATTCTGCCCTTACGGGGCTAGGGGGATGTATAATAAAAGGATGAGAAAGATGAGAAAGACCATCGCCATTTGCACAGCGATGATAACGGGTATGCTGATGACGATTACTACAAGTATGAAGATAAGTGCATCGCGTAAGTCAGCATCGAAGAGTTTCATGATGACTGGAAGGAGAATTAGCCAAGCTATGACGAGGCTACAAACAGCGCCAATTGTGTCGGCATAACTGGCCATTGGTCCGGTTAGAAACAATCCCAAGCCGAATTCTAACAGGTATTGGAGGAGAGTGTAAATCAGTGCTGCCAGGATCGCAACAAGCATAGCTCTGGTGAAGGAAACCGTCACATGGAAAAGATTCGCTCAATTAACCAGAGCGTGAGTGTCAGTGCTAACCAAATAATAATAGTCGTCATCGCAAAGCTGATAGCCATAACAATGAAGATGTTCATTGAATCACCTCAAAACCATTCTAGTGAGGGAAATAGCCTCTTGGATGATAGATACTTACCTCCTCATTGTTCCCACGCTTTGTAGGGCCATTTCGTCATAGCGCAATTCTTTTATAGGAATGTATCGGTTTCCGAGCTATCGGAATATGTCGGTTTCCGAGCTATCACTGGAGAACCCACTTGATGACAGACGATTCCCCCGCACCACAAGAAGCAGAAGACACCAAGTTCAAGGGATTCGGGAAGGGCTATCTCCGCTGGATCATACTCGCCCTCCTCGCAGAGAAGCCCCGCTCCGGATACGACCTACAGCAGGCCATCGACGAACACCTAGGCGGTTGGAAGCCCTCACCAGGAACCATCTACCCCATCCTCCACCACCTCAGCGAACACAAACTCATCACCGGTCACCCCGACGAGAAAGAGGGACGACAACGCATTATCTACGAACTAAACGAAGAAGGGCGATCCAAGCTTGACCAGGCCGCAGCCCATCACATCATGTTCATGTCTGCCCTGCGCAGAATCCTTGGGAAACATGGAGCACCCCTCATGCCTCCGCGTCCGGCCCTAGATGTCGATCATATCCTGCCGAAGATGCGAGAGCGCGTTAAGCATTTATATGATGAGGTGGAGTTGCTCCCGAAAGAGATAGCTCAAGATCCGGTAAAAGCCGTAGAACGGCTCTCAAGCCGACTGAAATTCCTCGAAGAACAGGCCTCCTGGTTGGAGGAGGCGATCACACGGATCAAGAAGCAGCTCCGCCAGCTAGAAGAGCAGGGTTCAACCTAACCAAGCGAAACAGGAAATTTGAGTAAGATGGCAATAATCGAAGTAGAAGAGCTGACCAAGATCTTTAACGGAGACATCCGCGCAGTTGATGGTATCAGCTTCAAAGTTGAAGAAGGGGAGCTGCTAGGCTTCCTCGGACCGAACGGTGCTGGGAAGACCACGACGCTCAACATGCTCTCAACCCTTCTAAAACCCACGAGCGGCTCAGCTATTGTGAATGGACACGACATCCTGGAAAACCCGGATGCTGTCCGCCGTAGCATTGGCTTTGTCTTCCAAGACCCAACTCTTGACACCGAATTAACCGGTCGGGAAAACCTAGACTTCCATGGGAGAATCTACGGGCTGAAACGGAAGGTACGAGTCGAACGTATCAAAGAGATGCTGGAGATTGTCCAGCTCGAAGACCGTGCGGATGATTTGGTCAAAACCTACAGCGGCGGCATGAAACGCCGCCTCGAAATCGCCCGAGGACTCCTCCATTACCCCAAAGTCCTCTTCCTTGACGAGCCCACGCTAGGTCTTGATCCCCAGACACGACGTGCTATCTGGGAGCACATTCAGCGCCTGAACGAAGACGAGAAGGTCACCATTATCCTCACTACTCACTATACTGAGGAGGCAGACTATCTCTGTAACCGCATTCAAATCATCGACTTTGGAAAACTCGTCGCTGTGGGCACCCCCAATGATCTCAAGTCCAGACTCGAAGGTGACATTGTTAGCCTCGTCTTCAAGGATCCTGCACATCTCATGAAGATTCATCCACTCTTCAAAGGAAAGGACTGGGTGAGCAGTGCTATTCCCGTTGCTGGGGATGGCGGAAACGCTGGCGGGATGAGTAGAATGATGGAAATTATGCGCCGAATAGCCCGCGGGAGAGGTGGAATGGGAGGTATGGGCGGACTGGCTGGAATGGGCGCTGGGGGTGGTCACGGTGGTGGCGGTATAAGAATCCCCAAGCGCTACAAAGAGATGATAGCGAAAGCCATGTCTAGTAAAGGCGGACTTTCTGCGATGATGAAGGCTGGGGCTAAGCAGCTTAACCTCCTCGTAGACGACGGAGGACACCGGATACCCGAAATTGTCAAGATTGTAGATGGGGCAGGCGTTGAGCTAGAATCAGTCGAGCTACACAAGCCAACTTTGGATGATGTCTTCCTTGCCACCACGGGACGCAGCATTAGAGATGAAAGAGGTAGTTTTACGGAAACTATCAGGCGCCGCCGGATAACAAGGTCAGCGCGTGGCATGAGGGTGCGTGGGTGAAACTAAACAGTTAGGAATGTTAGGTGAGATATGAAATGGTTCAACCAATATCAGGACAAGCAATCTATGTTGTGCTAATGAGAGAGATTAAACGGTACTGGCGCGCCAAGGCGAGGATAATCTCGTCCATCGCCCAAAGTTTCTTCTTTCTTTTATTTTTCGGTATGGGAGTCGGTTCCATGTTTTCCGGTGGTAGTTTTGGACCAGGAGGCTACCTTGGCTACATCGCGCCAGGAATCATTGGAATGGGGCTGCTCTTTGGCTCAGTGTTCAGCGGCGTCTCAGTCATTTTTGACCGGCAATTCGGATTCATGAAAGAGATGCTCGTGGCACCAGTGAGCCGGACCAGCATCATTATCGGTAAAATCCTCGGTGGTGCTCTCACCGCTTCAATTCAGGGAGTGATCCTGTTAGGTGTCTCAACGCTGATCGGAGCTTTCTCATTTGTGCCACTTCCCCTCTTTGTCATAGGTGTACTGCTTTCCATTGGTGTGATGATTCTCATCACCGCGGGTTTTGTGGGCCTCGGCGTGGCCATCGGCTCCAGCCTCAACGACTTCCACGCCTTCCAGCTCTTGGTAACCTTTGTTATTTGGCCCCTGTTTATGCTCTCAGGAGTCTTCTTCCCCTTCACAGGTGCACCCTCATGGTTACAGATAGCTATGCTCTGTGATCCCATGTTCTATGGGGTGGAGGCGATGAGAGTCTGCCTTGGAAGCCCAGTATCACTAGACCTAATCACCATCTTTAGTGGTATTCCGGTGATTGGACCGGTGCTGGTGATGGTTCCATGGCTTGTACCCATCCTTGTACTAGTTCTCTTTACTAGTATAATGGTAGCCATTGGAACCTTTCTGTTCTCAAGAGCCCAGGTCTAGCTTAGATGCAATGCATCATGGAGTGGTGTCGCTGCTCCACGCCCCATCTCTTTTTTTGGCTTTTAGTAGTGTACTATGAGAATAACTAGATTAATATGTTCGATACACTAGGATTGCTTGTTCAGTGGTGATTTGGAATGGCTTCTGAACCCAGTTTCGGTGAACCAAAAATTAGGAAAAATCGGTGGATTGGCTTCTTAGTCGCTGGTGGCGTCATCACCCCACAAGGCGTGGCCTTACTTGGTGTCGGGCTTATGTTTCTCTTCCTCATGTCGCCCATATTCTTCTT
>JABXGV010000046.1 GCA_016550485.1 archaeon | reverse complement strand
CGGCGGGTTACTATTAGTGGGTTTATATCTCGTCGAGCTGCTCCTCGTGCTGTCCTTTCCGAAAGGGCGAAGGGGGCGATTGTTCGAGTATGACCATTCCAAGTGGAGCAAGCGACACCGTGCCTATCTCGTTATCGGTAAATCCTTCTCGCTGGTGCTCATCGTGCTCCTCTTCTTCACGCCATTGAGCCTGGGAACGCTCGCCTTCTATCTGGGCCTTACCATCTATACCATCGGACTCGTCGGCTTCGCTATAGCTGTGATTAATTTTCGAAACACCCCCGTGGACCAGCATGTCAGCCATGGGTTTTACCGGATTTCCCGCAATCCACAGGTCCTCTCGATACTCATCGTTGTCCTCGGCATTTCCTTTGCTGTAGGTTCATGGATTTTCGTCCTTATCGCCCTTCTCTCGGGCATCCTTACTCGGGCTCGCATCCTTGAAGAGGAAAAGGCTTGTCTTGAACGATACGGAGACGCTTACCGAGAATACCTAGAAAAAACACCCCGATATCTTTTGATCAAGACGAAGCTGAAAGATTGACCTATCCGCGGTTCACAGAGTCGGGTCGATCAAGAGACTAGGACTCGTAGAGGAGCAGCGCCGTTTCCTCAGGGAACGCCTATTCCTTTGAGAAGGATGGAGGTCCTTCTTTAGGCGCGAAGAATTTCTCTCTGCATTCTGGGCTACAGAAGTAGTAGGTGACATGGATGTGTTCGAAGTGGGAGGTGTCCCATAGCAGAGGTCGGTCTATTCGTGTCCTGTAGGATAAATCGTCTTGGGGTTCCTTGATGAGTTTATCGCACACCACACACCAATGCTTAGTTTTACCTGAAAGGATGAATTGCTGCTTGCAGTCAGGGCTACAGAAGTAGTAGATGACCGGGACATCCTGATGTGGTGCATCAATAGACACGCAGCGAAACCTTAGGGTCTGGCGGGTTAGCTCTTTGGGAACCGCGGCGGGATCGAGTTCCTTTCCACAGAAGTCACATTCTAACAACGATGACCACTTCGTACTAATTGATGTGGACTTAGTCTTGTCGGGTATCTGATTCTTCGTCTGAAAGGGACTGGCGTATTTCTTCGAGTTGTTGCCGTGTATGGCTATCCGAGGTGCGATGGAGGTGTTCTAGGGTTGCACAGCTGTACTCGGGGCAGTGAGCACAAGTTTCCACTTGGCGCTTCCTGCCACACTGTCGCACCTTGCAGTCTAACACCCACTCCCATACCTTATCGTCGTCTGCCTTGCAGCCGCGACACCAGATATGGGGATGGACCACGTCAGTGGGGGGGTTTTCCTCTGTGGTGTATGCTGCGCAACTGACTACACAATTCCGACCGCAATAGCCAATCATAATGTCAACCAGAATTAGAGAACTAGACTTGTAATAAAAACATTCTCCACTAAATCCGAGTTGGCAGTGAATTGAACTCAGTCCAGAAACGAGAAGAAGGGGTGCCTTGCTGCGCTGCAGAGAAACCGTGTGGTGATGTTAAACAAAGTTGCAGGGGCGGGGGAGGTCAGAACTAGTTGTAGCGCGTCAGTGGTGTCAACAGTAACCTAGCTTAGCGGAGGGTGTCACTTACCAGCACCTGCTATCTCGATGAGCAGGATAATAATACGGAGGAGGACGTTCAGGAAGTCCAAAAAGAGGTCGACGACACCCGCTTGCCATTCATTGTCAGCGAACTGGTTTTTAATGAGGTTGATGTCGTAGATGATGATTGGGACAAAAATCAGGATGACAAGGAGGGCAGCCAAGACAGTGTACCATGAGGCAGTGTAGAACACATTGATAACACTGGCAGCCAGCCCGATCAGGAGGAGCCCCGCAATCCATGGCAGCCAATCGGTGAGGTCCCTTTTGGTCATCCAGCCAATCAGGACCGGCACGACGAAAACGGCCCCCGTGATAGCTAGTGCCAGATTGAAGTTCACGCCTAATAATGCGGCGATGGCGGTGACTGGTCCCATGAAGCCTCCACTGATGATACCAAAGAGGGTAAGGAGAGCCCACTTAATTGCTCCATGGAGATTGGATCCAAAATAGAGCACAAGAGAGAGGATAACCATGATTATCCAGGTGCCAAGAATCACCCGCATATCGAAGAAAAACACCAAGGCGATTGTGCTGTAGGTGGCAAACCATTCACCTAGGATGACTTTCATGATGGTATAGGAGGTTGCCGCCATCAATACAATAAGCCAGCCAAACCCTAAGGCCACGTTCCTCGCAATGATGTCGGGGTGCCTTTCTACCGGCGGAGCAGGTTCCTCATCTGTTTCAGTGCTTACCACTCGAAAGCCCTCAGCCTCTTCGGGCTTGGCGAGTTTGTAAAGTTCTTCCAAGTCACACAGCCTCCATCGCCTTAGGAAACAATGGATAGCCTCCCCAATTAAGCTTTCTGGTGTCTTGGAATCCCCGGAAGCCTTGGAAAGAATAATAGAGAGCTAGTTTTTGCCTAGGATACCCTCCTGGAAATATTACCCAATCAACGGCGTTATTTGGAATAAGGCTTGTGTCAGCCTTCGTCTCAGATTCGTTTTCCTGAGGGGCGCACTGGGTGGTTACTTCCGTCTCCGGACAAAGTAGAAGATGGTAATGGTTACGCATACACCAATTGTGATGACGATAACACCAATCACCAAGGGACTGATGCCGGGAGGAACGTAAAAGAGGGAGTCTATGAGCTCGTCGATGAGGTCGGCGATGTCATAGTAGCCGATGACTCCGTTGACGTCTGAGGCGGTGATCACGACGATCAGGTTGGAGTCAGGGTAGACAAAGATGTATTGGCCCTGGTATCCTCGAGCGGAGTAGGAGTCGACGCCCATGTCTATCCACCACTGGTAGCCATAGGCTTGCCTGGTGGAGAGCTGGGTGAGCTCGTCGGTAGATGTGGCAACCCAGTCGGCAGGTACAATCTGTTGTCCGTCCCAGTTGCCGTTGTTGAGGTAGAGGAAGCCGAACTTGGCCATGTCCCTGGGTCGGAGATGGAGGTCGTGACCTCCCCAGCAGATGCCTTGTTGGTCAACGCCCCATAACCTCGTGGAGATGCCTAGGGGTCCGAAGAGATGTTGGTCGGCGAAGGCGACGGTGGACATCCCCGACTCTCCGGTGATGATGGCTGAAAGGAGGTGGGATGCTCCAGTGTTATAGTTCCATGCGGTGCCCGGTTGGCTCTCCATGGGCTTGTCGAGGACGAACTGCACGGCATCGGGGCTCGCAACCATCGCGGTGACGTCGTTGTTGATGTCTCCGTAGGGGTAGGTCGACTCGTCCCAAGGTATCCCGGAACGCATCATGAGCAGGTTCTCGACGGTGATGGCTTCCTTCCAAGCGTCGAGGTTGTCGAAAGTATAGCCGGGGAAGAAGTCGAGTACCAGGTCATCGAGGTCATAGAGGCCAAGGCTGATGGCGATTCCGGTGAGCGCGGAGGAGACGCTTTTAGTACACGAGTACATCACATGAGCCGTGTTTTGGCCATAAATTGGACTCGGGTAGTCCTCATACACGATGTAGCCATTCCGTATCACCAGCATCGAGTCAATGGGCCAGTTATAAGCGGTGTAATAGTCCCGTATTTCCTGTAATACCGCAGAGCTCACCCCCTGGGACTCGGGTGTTGCAGTCAGCCAGCCACCCGTTGGCCAATAGGCGGGAGAACGGTTCTGGGTAGGGTTGGTCGCCTGGACAGAAGCGGGAGCCATCAAGGAGGGGATACTAAGTGAGAGTAGCAGGGCAATCAAGATTAGGCGTTTATTTTTCAAGTTCTTCACCTTCCTTCAATACTTTGTGGGAATTCTTCCTGAATCTAAATTTACGAATGAGGTAAATTGCTCCAACCGCTAGAGGGGCGCCTATGACGAGTGCAACTAGCACAACACCCTGCCATGGCACTAGGGGCAACGCAGGGCTTTGGTAGATACTGGCATACACGTAGTCGAGGAGCAGATCGGCGAGGGGGACCAGTTGTGCGTCATTGCCGGTGGTGACGATGACTAGCTCATGGTCAGGAACCACCAAGATGCGCTGACCCCCGGATCCACGGGCTCCATAGGCGTCGAGGTAGGGGTACACCCAAGTCTGGTAACCGTAACCAGATGCCGGGTTTCCATCGGGATCGGTTGTTAGATGGGATTGTATAGTACACGAGGCAGCGACGAAATCTTCGGGGAGGAGCTGTTGCCCATCCCATTGTCCATTCTCTAAGTAGAGGAGCCCGAGCTTAGCCATGTTTCGTGGCGTGAGTTCCATGCCTGCACCGCCATTGGGGATTCCCTGAGGGTCGGTTTCCCAGAGGTACTGGTCAATGCCCAATGGCCCGAAGAGCCGGTTCTCAGCGAAGGCTAGGGTAGTGGTGCCGCTGAGTTGTTGGATGATGGCAGAGAGGAGGTGGGAGGCGCCGCTGTTGTAGGCCCAGGTCTCGCCAGGGTCCGCTATCATTGGTAGATCAAGAACATACTGGACCCAGTCGGGGCTAGCTATCATAATATTGTAGCCGTTGTCATTGTCCCAGGCCAACCCGGGCGTCATCGTCAGCAAATGCCTTATGGTTATTGCTTCTTTGCGGGCGTCCATGTTGGCGATGGGGCGGTCGTCGAAGATGTCGACTACTGTGTCATTGATGCTCCCGATAATGCCAGCGTCTAGGGCGATGCCGATTAGAGCTGCGACAAAGGTTTTCGTCGCGGAGGCAAGGAAATGGAGGGTGTCCTGGTCATAGGGGAGACTATAGTACTCGTAGACGATGTACCCATTCCGTATTACCAAGAAGGAGTGAAGTGCCCACGAGAGGTTCTCAACGCCATTCTCGATGAAGGCGGTCATCTCGTCTAATAGCGTCGAGTTCATTCCCTGCGCCTCAGGGTCGGAGGTACGCCAGCCATTGGTTGGCCAGTAATCAGGCACTACCGACTGAGCCCCCACACCTGTCCCAAAGGGAAGGACAACAACTGATAACATGAGGGAGAATACAAGAATCACTCGAGTAGGATTCAGGAGGTACACCATCCTTTCGGACCTTTCCTGAAATTTCGACCTTTATTTTGTTTACCTATCAGGCAAGAAAGTCCCCGTGCCTTCTACCTAAGAAAGTGGGGATGAGTTTAAAAACAGGAAAAAACCTAGGTATCGCTATCATTAGGTGGTGTTAGATATTTCACTCAATGTCTTCGTAAAGCAATCGCTGGTCAAACTCAACAAGGATGAACCCAAGTTCTATCAGGTTCTCGACGTAGGCGTCACCGCGTCCCAGCCAACACGGATACTTACTCGCCGAGCGATTGACCTGATCTTCGTATTTGATAAGAGCAGGTCGATGCGTGGGCAGAAAATCGAAGACGCCAAGGCAGCCGCCTTGAAGGTTCTGGAACGCGAGCTTCCACCGGGAAGCAGTGTGGCGGTTGTCACCTTTGATACCGAAATCAGGAACCTTGTGAGGAGAAAGGTTCTCGAGTCCGAGAAGGATTTGGCGAAGATTAGGAAGAAAATCGCGAATATCGAGGCGGAGGGCTGGAGCAAGATGCATACCGCCCTTGTCCATGTCTACAAGATTGCGAAGAAAAGCAGGAAAGAAGGCAGGCTAGTACGTATCATTCTATTCACTGACGGGCAACCAACTGATACCAAGGATGTCGGAGAGTACGAGGATATTTCGACCCT
>JABXGV010000045.1 GCA_016550485.1 archaeon | reverse complement strand
TGTTGTACTAGTAATACAGGTACACGCTATTCCGCAGTGTTGTACATCCTACGCGCGCGTTCCGAGACTTTCATGTATAGAGTTCAATACGCGCGCAGCGCGCGCGTGGGATTTCGACAATTCTCTAAATGTATAATGTGCAAAATAGCCGTTTAAAATGGGTGTAGTTCTATGTGACTGAAAGTGTTATTAAAAGAGCTAACGTATTTAGGATTATTACACCAACCATTCTAGTCATTAATCGTTGCTCCCAATCGATATCTACCGCATTTTTAGACAAGGTATTTCCAACACGCGCGATGGAACGGCGTAATATATCCCTTTGTTTGTTTAGCGCGTGCGTGCATCACGCACGCAAATTGTGTGCGCGATGTACGTGTTTTCAATCGATAGTCTTTGGACGATGCCCGTGAAGTTCAATTTTCCCTTCCCGATTTTAAGAATACACCCCCCTTTTATTCGTCACTCCCACCAATCACTGTATGCTTCGAAGAATACTACTGTCCGCATATCCATCGTTGGATCATACAATCTTGTCTGACTCTTCTATTTGAGGTGATAAATATAACCTGCATAAACTGTACGCATGCACGATTAATCTGAGTGCATTAAATTTCTCGCCCTCGTGGTCCAGGTTCAACTTTTTTTTGTCGTCGGGGGATACTTTCTTCCGAGTTCTCCTCCTAGGCGCTCAACCTTAATGACCTCAGCGCCCAGCCCCGCCAGGAGCATGGTGCATATCGGTCCAGCCTGAACCTAGGTCAGGTCGAGCACAGTTATCCCCCGTGAGGGCCATCAAGGTTTACACCTTCCCACTAAAATTGGGGACTTGCTTATCATGTTAGTGTCAGCTATGACACTAACAGCGATGCTAGACCTCTACAAGATCAGAAGATTCTATCTCGGTAGGTAAGATGAACAACTCATCCACAGGACCTGGTTGGACTCTGGCGAAGCAGTTCAAAATCAGAGCCTATGATAATGTCTTCACGAAGCTGAACAAATTCCTGGACGGGTTCAACTTTAATTCCCCTGAGAGGATATCGTGTTTAATTAACGCGCGATAGACGACTTAGACTGTCTTCTCACTCTCTTTATTTGCCTTAAGGGATACTTCCCTGGAAGCAACTCTCGTATCGGCTTTGTTCCAGACCATGTATGCTAGGTGATAAAATTATTGAATAACTAGGACTAATTTGAGTTCCAATGGTCGTTTTCAGGCCTTTTAAAGCTGTTCGTCCCAAGAATCAAGAACTAGCAAAGAAAATTGCCTCTCTCCCTTACGATGTAATTGACTCGATTGAGGCACGCGAAATTTCCGGAGGTAACCCGTTCAGTTTCCTCCATGTGGTGAAACCCGAGATCGATCTAGATCCCGGGGTAGATCCATACGATGATGCGGTTTATGCGAAGGCAAAAGATAATTTTAAGAAATTTAAGGAACAAGGCTGGCTGATACGGGACGAAAAACCCGGCTTCTACATCTACCGTCAGGTCATGGAGGGCCGCGGCCAATCCGGCCTCGTAGGTTGCGTCTCTGCCCAGGATTACTGGGATAATAAAATAAGGAAACACGAGCTGACGAGGAAAGAAAAGGAAGAGGACCGCATGAGGCATATCAACGCCTTGAACGCCAATACAGGGCTTGTGTTTTCATTCTATCCGCGGCGTAAAGACATCGAGGAGATTGTCGACAAAGCCGTTCAAGGGCAGCCATTATACGACTTCACCGGTGAAGATGGCATTCGACACACGGTCTGGCGTGTAGAAGATGATTTGACCGAGAAGATAAAGGAGCATTTCTCTCAGATATCTCATATCTACATAGCGGATGGGCACCACAGGGCAGCTGCCGCAGTAGAGATTGCGGAAAGACGTAGGGAGTGTAATCCCAATCATAATGGAAGTGAAGAATACAACTTCTTCATAGCAACCGTCTTCCCGGCGGAAGATCTACGGATAATGGAATGCAATAGAGTGGTAAAAAAACTGAACGGCCATTCCGATCAGGAATATCTGGAAAAAATAACGGAGAAATTCGAGATATTAGAAGGGTATAAAGAAAAAAAGCCAAAACGAAAAAGAACCTTCGGTATGTATTTCGAAGGAATGTGGTATCTGCTGACGCCTAAACCAAGAATGTATGATAAGGACGACCCTATAGAAAGTCTTGATGTTTCCATCCTGCAAGACAACCTCCTCGCGCCGATCTTGGGCATTAAAGATCCGCGAACCGACCCAAATATCGATATCATAGGCGGCATCCGTGGCCTAGATGAATTAGAACAACGAGTCGATTCTGAGGGCATGAGGGTAGCATTCGCGCTTTTCCCTACTAGCATGGAGGAATTGATGCGAGTTGCCGACTCAGGTCTAGTGATGCCTCCAAAGTCAACGTGGTTTGAACCAAAACTACGTTCAGGTCTTTTGATTCATTCATATAACATAGCGCAAGGAGTCTCCTACTCCACTCTATAAGGTTTCAGCCTCTATCAGCGACTTCAGAAGATGTATTTATCAGGCTCAAAGAGTTACACTACCATAGAAAACGTTTATCTCTAGCCTTTCATTCAAAAAGACGACCTGATTGAATCTTAGAATTGTTGAGAGGGCCAAACAGCTTCTTGAAGAGCTCAAGCGTAGAGAAATGGATTCAGTTAATAAAATGAGTAAGGCACTAAAACGACGCGCATGGTGAAGACTAAAGATGATCGAATTGATCATATGGTTGGCCCTGCCGTATATAGTATTTCTCTCATCAAGCACATTACCTAGCAGCAACCAGCCTTCAGAGCATCGCCATCGGGACACGTTATTTTTTGGAAAATTATTAACCACACTCACAATTTGCGTGCGTGCATCACGCACGCGCTGAACAAACAAAGGAATATATAAAGCCGTTCAATCGCGCTCGTTGGAAATAATATGTCTAAAGAAAAGGTATATATCGATTGGGAGCAACGATTAATGACTAGAATGGTTGGTGTAATAATCCTAAATTCGTTAGCTCTTTTAATAACACTTTCAGTCACATAGAACTACATCCATTTTTAACGGCTATTTTGTACATTATACATTTAGAGAATTGTCGAAATCCCACGCGCGCGCTGCGCGCGTATTGAACTCTATACATGAAAGTCTCGGAACGCGCGCGTAGGAAGTACAACACTGCGGAATAGCGTGTACCTGTATTACAAGTACAACAAACTTCAAGGAACAGATTTCTTGTCGAAATTCTAAAAGAATATGTGTAAAACATCGCTTCGTCTGATTCAAAACTGGAGAAATTATGCGAATTAGTCTTCTTTGATTGCTTCTACTCTGGCACATCCTGTTTGAAAAGACCATATACGCCGATAGCAAACCCTACAATGAATAAGATGTACTCAAGTCCACGGAGGTCTATTGCTGTAAAGGCCAGTATGAAGCCTATTAAGAGCATTACCATAATTCCAAAAAGCATAATCTTTAGACTAGAAATCATCTAGCTGTCACGTGTTTTCTGAGTAAAAAGCGTAAGTTATATACATTAACACCAAATGCGCCAATGACAGCCACCTCATCGCTACTACGAATTTATCCCGGGTAACACATGTAAGATTCTGTATTATTACGCTTACACGAATGAGCATTTCCCCAAAAAAAATGTACGCGCAAAAGCATTTCATTATATTCCACCATTCCCAAATTGGCTCAACGAGATTCGGAGGTTGTAAGTTATGGAAAGCAAGAAGTTGATCATCGCCTTTGTCTGGATATTCGTCCTGGCCGTTATCGTCATACTATTCTTGGAGGGAACAGGCATGACTTTCGGAGGATACATTATACTCTTCTTTATCGCCTTAGCGTCCACCGTTGCTGTAGAGACACTGATACCCGACAACAAGTAGCTTGAAAGCAAACTGCTGAGCGTCGCGCCGCGCAAATTCATGGAAAGTGTGTGTTGAATAAAGTTTTACACCCCACCCAAACCCAAAGGAAAGTTTAAATACATTCAACAATTTCACTTCCCAGTTTTAAAAAAAGGGTGTATAAACGATTGTCAGGCTCATTGTTTAAACTCATAAGCCCCTTAAAAAATCGGAATGTTCTTCTATCTATTGCGTTGGCACTAGGCTTTCTTTTAGGCCAGGGTGCCTACTGGACCGAAAAGTTGGTTCTTCCAGTGCTGGCCTTCGTGATGATGCTCTCAACAACAAGTGTCACGGGGAGTCTATTTCGTTATCCACGTAAATTGCTGGCTCCACTCCTGGCCGGTGTCACGATGAACTACATTGTGCTCGGAGGTCTCATTATCATTCTAAGTGGACTACTCGTCCTCGAAGGGCCTATCAGGACCGGGTTCGTTGTCCTGGCAGCCGTTCCACCTGCAGTAGGGGTGATTCCTTTCACGGGCTTCTTGGATGGAGACGTGGAGTTCTCCCTCATTGGCTGCATGGCTAGCTATCTCGGAGCTTTCATCGCCACGCCACTGATACTCCTCACCTTTCTAGGATTAAACTCCGGATTCCAGATCAAACTATTCACCACCCTTATCGAACTGATAATCATCCCGCTAGTTCTCTCACGCATTTTAGTCCACACCGGTGTGGCATCGAGGATAGAACCGGTGAGAGGGGCCCTCATAAACTGGAGCTTCTTCTTGGTCGTCTACACGGTAGTAGGTTTGAATCGAGAAGTCATTCTCAGTCGGCCGTCATCGTTAATCCCAGCAGCAACGATCACCGTAACAACCACCTTCTTGCTTGGATACGTGATCGAAAGAGGTGTACGGTTACTGCGGTTGGACCCTAAGAGGGCTATAAGCATGGTTTTGCTCGGCACGTCTAAAAATGCCGGGTTTGCAGCAGGCCTAGCGTTGACCCTATTCGGTAAACAGACCGCAATACCTTCAACGGTTCAAACCGTCTTCATGCTTTCCTATGTCATCTTTTTGGATCTGAAGAAACACCGCGTGCGAAGTTAGGGCCTGAACAAAGGGAACTTACCCCGTATCCCTATTGATCGCACTATCATTCTTACTATTTGTCATCCGCAATTCGCTTAGTATCGAAACCGATCACTAGAGCGCGCGCGCAGTGCAGATTGATTGACAATTTTTTAAGAAACGTTATCAAATAGGAAAATAATTGAAGCCGGTATAGCTTTGCCGAAGGATAGGATCTGGATTGAGCAGTTGTTCAGTTATCTGCCCATAAACATGGACAGCTTGACCCTTCAGATGGCGCTGAGGTTTGCCCTGCTACTGTCAATCTGGTTGTCTGGCCTCCTGGTCCATTCACTCGACAGGCTAACGATGGATTACATCTACGACATCTGGATCTATCAGTCGTTCTTCGGCCCCGGCTTCATTGTTCTGTTCGGCTCATACATGATCCAGAAAGCCCTGCCAGACACGATCACTTCCTTCAAAGCGCTGGTGGACCTCGACGAACCCGATTTCCAGCGCCTCGCTGCAAGGATCAAGAGATACAGCTTCAGCTTCGCGCCCTGCGTCCTGTTTGCGCTGATATTCGTCTTTACTTTAACTGACGCACCCAAAGGATTTCAGCTGATGATGTTGGAGGGCGTAAAACTGCACATCATCTGGGAGGTGCTCTTCGTATTTTTTATGTACCTTCTGGTCGGCACCGGCGTCTGGATGGGCGTTTCGATCTGGCTAACTGTCATCCTCATATCCCGTCAACCTTTGAAGGTGGAGCTCTCCTCCGGGCTGATCGAGAACTTCAGGGGGCTCAACATGCTCGCCCTGTGGTTCTCCCTCTTCTACTTCATAGCCATCTCGATAGGCGTCGCTGTCAGCATGGTGGGCAGCCCCGCCCTCTCACTCCTCGAGATCGTATTCTCCCCCATGCCAATATTCATTGGAATAGGCGTGGTCAGCGTGCTCTTCCCCTTCTACAACATCCACAGAGCTCTCCTCAGGTTGAAGAGAAACGAAC
>JABXGV010000044.1 GCA_016550485.1 archaeon | reverse complement strand
GGCTAAAATTAAAGGAAGCCATTGTGTTTGGATTTTCTGTAAAATGAGAGCAACGGCTCCAGCAACGTGTGTCGTCGCCATCGATGTTCCACTGCCGACCATCCATCCATCATCAGTTTCGGTCTTGTCGTCTGCTTCAGAGGGAACAGCCGTTGTACCCCCGCCCAAATATTGATCGTAATAGCTTTCTGGCTGGGTTGGTGCTGCAATCCAAATTCCGTGGGGGGCAGGACCGCAGATGCCACAGATATCTGGGACTATACGCCCGGTTTCAAATTGGGACTTTCCGCTACTTGCAAAGCTAGATGCAACCCACTTTTTGTGTTTATTCTTATATGCTCCACCTACTGATATGACGTAGGGCAAGGTTGACTGCCAACAGACCCATCCGAAATTCCCCACAGAGTAGAGCACGACTATTCCACTACGGACGATATCCCAGAGTTCAGCTCTGAACGCTTCCATAAGCGGTAAAATCGCATTCCCCAATTTGAGAAGAAGTGGCTCCGGTCCTCCTATGCTGCAGGAAATTATGTGAGGTCTTAGGTTGGCGGCTATGCGTAATGCTGTCAGGTCATCAGCCCAATAGTCATAAATCTGGCCATTTGTTTCCACATATGTGTATCCTACTTTAATCATAGTGAGCTTGATGTCAGGAGCAACAGCTAGAATATTTGCTGCTAGAGCAGTCCCGTGACCATAAGTGTCTTCCCCTGGAATAATGGTGGTCGGCGCGTCGTCAGGTAAATCGATTGTGATTCCGGTATTGATGTCGTATCCTCTAAAAAGGAAGTAAGGATGAGGGTACAATCCCGAGTCTGGTATCACAACATGAATACCCTGACCGGTTATTCCTTCTTCATGACAGCTTTGTGTTCCTAGTTGGGTTTGAATATCTCTTGGCAGCTCTAGGTGGGGGTAGTTTAGCGGAGGAGGGTTGCGTTGTGGTATTGGTGAGAAGAGCTGTGTTGGCATTGGGAGCATTATTTTTTCAACGAGGTCGGTAAGTGCCTTTGGAATGGTAAACTTGCTGTCTGTTGTGTGGGAGACGAGCACGGGTGGTAGCTTTGCCTTTCTACGCGGGGCTATCCCAGTCAGAAGGGGCTGCTCTCTTCGTTTGATTCGAATGCTAAATATCTCTTCAAAGAGTTTGGGGGTTCCGGTGATGGTCAGGCTGAATCTGCCACGACTTGTCACCGTAAAGCCTAATTCTTCGAGCTTCCCGGCTGCAGATCTCATTGCACCTGTTGGGGGGTCAAAGGCACTATATGCGCGAAGTGGTTTCTTACGTTTTGCAAACATAGATTCATGGCTCTTGGAGCGGAGCGTCACAATCGCAAAAACAACATCAGGTGTGGTTTCACTTTCAGTTTTTGACATAAATATCCCTCACTTCAAATACTTTGTTTAGAACCAAGGTGGTTCCAAGTTTAATATCGACTACTTACGGATATTTAATTTACTAGGGCGGTCCGTGAAGATAATAGCATTGCCATAACGAATCGAGTATACACTCCTTCCATTTCCTGCCCATTAGAGCAGTCGTTTCTGCACAAGATGTAAGGGCTAAAAAAGGAGGGGGGCTTGTAGCCGCTCATCGAATACTCTGGTGAAACTTGTCATTTCTTCTTTTTCTTTCTCATCTCGTATATGATGTACATTAGAAATATTGCATTTAATATTGAGAAGATGAGGATTACAAGCTCGGATACGGCTGGAGGGCCGCCGCCAATCCAACCAGATACTGTTGACATAGATATCCCTCCGCGGCTCTATAATGTGTGTTATTCCTTTAAAAATGTAAATGATTTACTGTCAAATTCGCAATTCCACTAGGTTTCCGATATACTCATACTGATGGTCTGGGATTGAAAACATTTTAGCGTCGTCATAGCTATATACAATAAATACCGGCTTCGGGCGTTGGGTATACCGAGATTAGTGTGTGTCTATATTGGATTTAGTTGATAAACGGATTATCCTCGAGTTGTATGCTAATTGCAGGACTTCTTATCAAACCCTAGCAAGAAGGCTCGGGCTTACAGTGAACGCCATCAAGAAACGCCTTGACAAGCTTATCGAATCTGGAATCATAATTCGCTTCTGTGTCTACCTTAGCCTTGCAATGCTAGACGCGGAGATGGTTCTCGCTATCCTGTCAAACGACGGGTCACTAGAGGGTGAGGAATTTCTAGATAAACTAGGAACGAATCCTATGATTCACGCAGCAAGCTTCCTTTCTGACGGTTCCGTTCTCTTGTTCGCTGAATACCAGGGAGCCAGTGGACTTGCCGAGTTAGGGCGGTTCTTGCGCCAGCTTGAAGGTGTTACCGATGTGGAGATGCACACGTTGATTACAGAAAAGGGGAGCAAACGTGACTTCTCACAGATGGAATTAAAGGTGCTTTACTGTCTTACAGAAGACGCGCGGATGTCCATCGCAGAAATTGCACGCAAAACACGATTGACACCCAAACGCGTCAGACGCATCATCCAGAGCTTTCTAGGCGAAGGAGGCTCCCACCCCGAGTTTTCCATCCAACGACAATCTATAGGTGATTTCCGTACTCAGCAGGCCTGTCTACATTTCCGGCTCTGGTGGGATCTCAATGCAGGTGGAGGACTAGCATTCATTGTTCGGATTAGATGGAATGAGGGAGGCTCATTTGGTGAAATCGTTGAGTGGCTCAAAAAGGAATTCCCGCTGGAATTCTGGTATGCCTACGCTTCTGCCAGTGAACCCATCGTGTTCTGTGTGTTCGTCGTGGAACACATGCGTGAGGCGGATCCCATTGTTCAGAAAGCCCATGCCGCTCCCTACGTGGAGTCAGCTAATCCCATCTTTGGGTTCCCCGCAAAGAAGTATCCTGGACTTCGGGACCTCCGGTTACAAGAGCTACTAGAAGATATAACATCCTAACAGGCACTGAGGCTCTCATTCAATTCTTCAACTGATGAATGTGCACTACATTCTCACATAAAGCATCACAAGCGTCAATTCAGGCTATCTGCTAACTCCACTCCCATCCAGCTGTTGTATGTGCATGAAGTATATATGCTCTTGTTTCCACCGCTAAGACCAGTCTCCCATAATGGGTGCTCTGCCATGAAGATTGGTGTCTTTCTCTGCACATGTGGTGATACCCTTACACCCCCCCTTGACGCTACCGCCTTAGCCAGTTTTGCTCAGACCCTCCCCGATGTGGTCCATGTGGACTCCCGGGCTGACTGGTGTCAATCCGGAGCGCTCAACAACCTTACTGCCGCTATTACCTCAAAGCACCTAGATCGAGTTGTGGTTGCTGCCTGTAGTCCTCAGCTCTTTGGGCCCCGCTTCTGCCAAGCGGCTAGCGCTGCGGGTCTTACCGACGGACAGGTAGCCTTTGCTAATCTTCGCGAACATTGTGCTTGGGTCCACACAGACGACCCCAAAGGCGCTACAGCCAAGGCAAAACGGCTTCTCCGGGCTGCAGTCTTTCGTGTAGCCGCTCAGAGCCCAGTCCCCACCAAGACCTTCCCGGTCACACAAGAAGTTCTCGTCTTAGGAGCAGGAGTTGCCGGAATCCAGGCGAGCTTGGATTTAGCCGATAAAGGCATCAAGGTCCATTTGGTGGAACGGACCCCCACCATCGGCGGGCATATGGCGGTCCTGAACAAGACCTACCCGACCGACGACTGTGCTATCTGTATTCTTGGACCGAAGATGGCTGATGTTGCCACCCACCCCAACATTCTGCTCTATCCCTATACTGAACTAGAGGCGGCAGAACACTCAGGGAAAGATTGGATGATTACTCTGCGTAGAAAGGCAACACACATTGACTGGAGCAAATGCACCGGCTGCAACCTCTGCGCCGAGAAATGCCCCACAAAAGTCGACGACGAGTGGTCTTGGGGTATTGCGAAGCGTCGAGCAGCTTACATGCCCTTCTCCCAAAGCGTTCCTCGGAAGTGTACGATTGATGCGGAGCATTGCCGGAAAATCACTGAGGATAAGTGTGGCGTCTGTGCGAAGATTTGCCCTGCTGATGCTGTCGATTATGACATGAAAGACGAAGAAGTCCAAGTCAGGGTAGGGGGTGTGGTCATCGCAACAGGGTTCAAAGAATTCGATCCCTCAGTGGTGCCTGAACTACAGTATGGTAAGAACCCTGATATTGTCACACAGATGCAATATGTCCGGATGGTGGATAGTCAGGGTCCACTGGAAGGTAAGCTGGTTGTCCCCTCCACAGGAAAGCAGCCCAAACATGTTGTCATGATTCAATGCGTAGGAAGCCGGGATGAACGGTACAGCTGGCAATGCTCAGCATACTGTTGTATGGCCGCCACAAAGCACGCTATCCTCACTAAGGTTGAGGTTGACCATCACATTGATGTCACAATTTTAGCGCGGGACATCCGTGCAGCAGGTAAGGGCTTTGAGGAATACTATGTGAGAGCCCGAGACGACTACGGCGTGAAGTACCTGTACCGCGGCGACAAAGTCGAGGTTACTGAGAAAGATGGCAAGACGAAAATCAAGTACACAGATCCCGAAGGGAAGGCGCAATCACTGTCTGCTGATCTAGTTGTGTTATCTTGTGCAATGACCCCGCCACCTGGCACCAAGGAGCTGGCAGACAAATTCGGACTGAAACTCGATGAGC
This sequence comes from archaeon, assembly GCA_016550485.1. Classification (GTDB taxonomy): domain Archaea; phylum Asgardarchaeota; class Hermodarchaeia; order Hermodarchaeales; family Hermodarchaeaceae; genus YT-063. Next base: position 25,120 of record JABXGV010000044.1, on the reverse strand, counting down.
ATGGCTTCTTCGAAGCCCTCGACGAGAAAGTCGCCCTAGCCAGAACAGAGGTAGCAGGAGTGTACATATGTGGTGCCTGCCACGGTCCCAAGGATATCCCCGAGTCGGTGGAGCAAGCGGGGGCTGCCGCGGAGGAAGCGGGAATCTGGCTAGCCACCCAATCGGTGGCAAAACAGCTTGATACCGCTGTTGTAACGAAGGATCTCTGTAACGGATGTGGATTATGCGTTGCTGCCTGTCCATCACATGCCATTTCCTTTGATGAAGCGGGCTCGTGTGTTGTCGTGGATGAGGTGCGTTGCCAGGCGTGTGGTGAATGTATGGCCATCTGCCCTGTGGGTGCAATAGGCCCGTTAAACGCGAATCCACCGGTCTTTGATGCAGCAGTGAAGGGGCTCCTAGGTAATAGTGTTGAAGGACCTGACTCTGTTATCGTTGGGTTTGCCTGTCAGGAGTGTTCCTACCGGGCAATTGATGAGGCAGGTGAGGAGCGGCTCCAGTACCCAGCAGACCTACACATTATTGATGTGCCCTGTACCGGAAGTATCTCTGCACCGAAAATCCTACAGACACTAGAAGTAGGAGCCGATGGCGTTATCCTCTTTGCCTGCGAATCAGAGCTTTGCCATCATGGACGCGGTGCAAAGATGGCGAACAACAGGGCACACGTAGTACGGGCGGTCCTCTCGGAGTCGGGAGGGTTTCCAGATCAGGTTCAAGTGGTTCAAATGATTGGGCGGGATGCCCACGAGTTCGCCGAAGCAGCTCGTCGCGCCGTGAAGGTAATCACGAAAGCACGTAACGGAGGTTAGAACGATGTCAAGTGAAAAGCCAAGAATCGGAGTGTTCGTCTGTAAATGTGGTACAAACATCGCGAAGGTCGTTGATGTACCTGCTGTCGCCGAGTACGCTAAAACCCTACCTAACGTTGCATATGCTGGGTGGCAGCTATTCACTTGCTCGGAGGAAGGACAGAACATCATCAAGGACCACATCGCCAAGCATAAGTTAAACCGTGTAATCGTGGCGTCTTGTAGTCCTAAACTCCACGAACCCACATTCCGCAGAACCATAGCGGAAGCGGGGCTAAATCCCTTCTTCTTCGAAATGGTGAACATCCGCGAACAGGTGTCATGGTGCCACATGAAGCAAAAGGACGAGTATGCCCATGCAACCCAGAAAGCCAAGGACCTCGTACGCGCCGCCGTCTACAGGGCGGCTCTACTCGAACCCATTGGCTCAACAACCCAGAAGGTTCCACCAGTCTGTCTGGTTATTGGCGCAGGTATCGCTGGCATACAAGCTGCGACAATGCTAGCCGACAACGGCTTCGATGTTCACCTAGTAGAACGCAGCCCCGCTCTTGGAGGAAAGGCTGCTCAGCTCGGGCTAGTGTTTATGACGGACAGCTGCGGAGTCTGCGTTCCCCCCCGGTACGGGGAGATGGCCCGCAAATGCCTCTCCAAACGGGTTATACTCCATGACCCGAAAATCCAAGTTCATACTCAAACTGAGGTTACCCAGTTTGAGGGTTACATCGGAAACTTTCAAGCCACCCTGAAAACACATCCGCGCGGCGTCGATGTAGATACATGTACCCTCTGCGGGAAATGCGTAGAAGCGTGTCCAGTGGAGGTTCCCAACGAGCTAGACTATGGTCTCGGTACTCGAAAAGCCATTTACCTTCCTTTCCCCCAGGCCGTACCCCGGGCTCCGGTCATCGATTTTGATACCTGCACGCGATGCGGAAAATGTGTTGATGTTTGCCCAGTTAAAGCGGTTCACTTGGACGAAAAACCCAAGGAGACCGAGATAACAGTTGGCACTGTAATTGTCGCCACGGGCTTTGATGTTTTCAAGCCAGAGGGGATGTATGGTTGGGGCGAGTATCCTAACGTACTTACCCAGTTTGCATTGGCGCGTATGATGGATCCACTAGGTCCTTTGGAGGGTCAGCTGCAGCGTCCTTCGGATAAACAGCTGCCTAAGCGTATTGGCATGATTCAGTGTGTTGGCAGCCGCGATCCTGAGACAAACCCGCATTGCAGTCGCATCTGCTGTCAGGTGGCAATGAAGCACGCCTGGTTTATTAAGGAACACTGGCCCGACACGGAAATTCATGTTTTCTACAAGGATATCCGTCTCCAAGGAAAAGACTACGAACGCTACTACCTAGAATGCCAGAAGCTAGGTGTCCACTTCCACCGGGCAGAGGTCACGGATGTCAAACAAGGCGCCAACAAGAGCTTGACGCTCGCAGTTGAACATCACAGTGGGCGTAAAGAAACCGTGCCAGTCGATCTTCTGGTGCTCTCTGCCGCCGTGGTGCCGTCCGAAGGGGCACAGGAGCTAGCACACACCCTCAACATGGAAGTCGACCTCACCGGCTTCTTCCGCGAATACCACCTCAAGCTCGCGCCGGTCGACACCACCTCCGACGGCATCTATCTAGCAGGAGCGTGCAGCAGCCCTCGTGACATCGCGGAGTCCTCTTTCATGGCAGCCGCAGCTGCATCCCACGCTGCGATTCCGATGAGTAAAGGCGAAGTCCAAGTTGACCTCGCAAAATCCATTGTCGACGAATCCCTCTGCATCGGCTGCGCTAACTGCTTTGTCGTCTGTCCCTACAGCGCTATCAAAATGGAAGGTGGCGTCGCCAAAGTCATCGAAGTAGCCTGCAAGGGCTGCGGAATATGCGCAGTTGAGTGCCCAGCTGAAGCTATCCAGCTTAGACACTTCCGTGATAAACAGATACTAGCGCAAATAAGCGGTATGCTAGCAAACGTTGAGGTGCCCGAGAAATGAACCCAAGTAAAGCCTCCTCTACACCAAAGCGAAAACGCAAGTCAAAACCAAAAGCAAAGGCAGCAAGTACTCCCGACAAGCTTAGGATTGTCAGCTTCTGCTGCCACTATTGCTCCTATGGAGCAGCGGACCTCGCTGGGTCCAGCAAGATGCCCTATCCACTCAATGTTGAAATCATCCGCGTGCCCTGCTCTGGACGAGTAGACCCACTTCATGTCCTTCACGCGCTCGAGAATGGCGCCGACGGCGTCATGGTAACTGGGTGTCTAAAAGACCAGTGCCACTTTGTCACTGGAAATCTCCATGCGGAGAAGCGAATGATGAAACTACAGAAGTGGTTGGAGACAATTGGGTTGGGCGGACGCCTAGAGTTCCAGCTAATGAGCGCTGGGATGGCAAAAAGGTGGGTCGAAACCACCAAAAGCTTCTATGACCGAATCAAGGAACTTGGACCGAACCCGCTCCGCAAAGGAGGTAAATAACGTGACCGTGAGATTAGCTACAATGGGTATGTCTGGCTGTAGCGGCTGCCACATCGCCCTCCTCGACACGGGAGTCGCATTACTGGATCTCCTCAAGGATGTCGAACTCGTCTACTCCTATCCAATCGTGGATGTCAAGAATCCAATCCCAGATAACATCGATGTCGCTCTCGTAGAAGGAAGCGTCCGTACTGATCATGACCAAGAGATGGCCAAGGAGATGCGACGCAAGGCCAAATTCCTCATTGCCTTCGGGTCCTGCTCCGCCTTCGGCGGCGTAAACGGCCTCGCCAACACCTTCGATAGCCAAGCTGGTGTCAAGTACGTGTACTACGAAACCCGCTCAATGGGAGAACAAAGGCAAGTACCCTCCGAACATGTGCCAACAATCCTACCCGAAAACCTGCGGCTCAGCGACGTTGTAAAAGTCGACTTCATAATACCAGGGTGCCCTCCCTTCCCAGACGAAATCGCCAAAGTCCTGGGCGCTCTCCTCGCAGGAGAGACCCCCAGCCTTTCCACCAAGAGCGTCTGCGATGAGTGTCCCCTAGAACAACTCACCGCTGCACCAACACAACTCCGTCGCATCTACGAAATCCCTGAACCAAACAAATGCCTCCTCTCCCAAGGCTTCATCTGCATGGGGCCTGCGACACGAGCAGGGTGCAAGGCTGAGTGTCCAAGCAGAGGAATCCCCTGCACTGGATGTCGAGGTCCAGCAGAAACCGTCTGGGACCAAGGTGTTGCCATGTTAGATGCGCTTGCAGCATTGGAGGAGAAGGAGCTGGCAGAATTCAAGTTACCTCGCATCACCAGCACCTTTGCAAAGTACACCTATGCCTCCTCCGAATTAGACAAAATTCGCAAAAGGGTGAAACAGAAATGACCGACACAAAACGCATCGAATTCGAACCAGTAACCCGTTTAGAGGGACACGCCAAGATTAGTCTAGATGTGAGCGGTGGCAAATTACAGAAGTGCAACTTCCAAGTCATTGAGCCGCCGCGCCTCTTCGAGAAATTCATGGAGGGCGTTCCAGCGGAGGATGCCCCTCAACTCTCAGAGCGTATCTGCGGAATTTGCTCAGTTACCCACCACCTCGCCTCGGTGAAAGCTGTAGAAGCAGCTTGGGGCGTAACACCTACCAAACAAGGTGAAAAGCTCCGGTACCTCGAGAACCTAGGCGGGTACATCCACAGCCACACACTCCACCTCGTCTATCTTGCTCTCCCCGACTTCATATCTCCTGAAGAGCCGCATGTACTCGCGGTAGCTCAGAAGGAGCCCAAACTAGCCAAACTGGGAATCGAGCTGCGCATGTTCGGACAAAAAATCACCAAGGCAATCGGCGGTCGCATGATTCACCCCTGTACTGCTGTTCCAGGCGGAGTGGCCGAACCCCTCGGAGAAGAAGACGCGAGAACTCTCGCCAAAGAAGCTCCCAAAGCCATGGCCACCGCAAGAGCTATCACCGACCTCTACTTCAAACTCGCCAAAGACAAGGAGCTATTCCGTATCGATTCCTACTCCCGCGAGCCTACCCACTACCTCGGGCTCCACCAAAAAGGCGTCCATGACCTCTACGACGGAGATCTCCGATTCGTCAAACCCGACGGTACCAAACTCCGCGACTTCAAAGCCAAGGACTACCTTGACCACATCGCCGAAGCCGCCATGCCCTACTGCACCGTCAAATACCCCTACATCAAGGACCTTGGACCCGCAAAAGGCAACTACCGGGTCGGCCCCCTCGCCCGCCTCAACGTCGCCGACAAGATGCCGACTCCCATTGCCCAAGGCTACGCAGAACAGTTCTTCGACCTCTTCGGCGGACGCCCCGTGCTCGATCCTATGGGCTACCACCTCGCCCGGGCCATCGAGGTCGTCACCTCCCTCGAACTCGCCATCCCACTCCTCGAAGACACCACCCTCCAAGAGGATAACCACCGCATCCCCGTCGAACCCCGCGCAGGCGACGGCGTCGGCGTCACCGAAGCCCCCCGCGGCACCCTCTTCCACCACTACACCACCAACGACGACGGTATCCTCACCAAAGTCAACATCCTCGTCGCCACCGCCCAAAACGTCCGCACTATCGAACGACACGTCCAAGCCAAAGCCCACGAACTCCTCCCCGAGCTCCTCAAACCACGCCCCCACTGCCTCAAAGCTGTTTCAGCGATGGAGGTCGCCGTGCGTGCATATGATATGTGCATTAGTTGCTCCGTTCATACGATTGAAGTGAAAACGGATAGGGGCATCATCTCGTTAGATTCATAAGCCATTTCGGTTAATAGGAATTTGTGGCTACTCTATCAGTCCTTCCTGTTGGAGTTGCCACACACATGAATCTGAATTAAGCATTCTAACTTGACAAAATCAAGGAAGAAAGTTAGAATTGAGGACAAGTCACTCAGATTTTCTCATCATAACATGGCTGTGCATCAGTTGTTCTGTGCACATGATTGAGCTGAAAACAGATAATGGTATTATCTCGCTTGACCCGTGAAGCGGGGGCGTGATTCGGAATCGCGTTACTTGAGTTGACGTCTCAGTTCGTAGTACGGATTAGATATTCAGGCTCTAGTTTTTATTAGGGCTGCGGGGTTTGTTGTGCCGTTGTCGTCGTGTCAGTCCGGTGGCTAGCGCTATCACAAGCGCTATTCCGATGGTCTCCCATGGGAAGCCGGGTATGCCGAGTGGTTGTGGGGTGTCAGATATCCGGATTAGGCAGGCGTCACGAATTCCGCTGTCGCCCCAGCCGCAGTAGCCTGCGATGGCGAAGCCGCCACTCGCGCATTCGATGATTGCCTCGGCGCCATCCATATCGGCTGTGCCGTAGTGTTCATACCACTGCTGGACACCATCTTCATCTGTGCACACTATGTAAGTGTCTTCGTCTCCGGCGCTACCGGTGGCGAAGCTTCTGCTGTAGCCAGCTATGGCAAAGCCGATACTACTAATCAGTGTGAGGGCGTATCCCCTATCCTTTTGGCTGCCTCCGTAGTGCTGCTCCCATGTGATGTGACCTGTGGCATCTGTTCGTATGAGGGAGCAATCATCGTCGCCTGAGGTGGTAATCATCCAACCGGCGATGGCGTAGCCGCCGTCACTGCACTCGGCGAGTTCGGCCCATAATTCTAGAGTTGTGCTTGTGGAAATCGTTTGCCCCTCCTGATTGCCATCTTCATCGGTGAGAACTAGGTATCCAACGCATATGGGTCCAGTGTTGTCAGTGATTCCCACAATGGCGAAGCCGCCAGTACTGCGTTCTACCAAGTCGTAGCCCCTGTCAACACCTGCACAACCATAGGTCTGATCCCATAGGAGCTCTCCTTCGTCGTCGGTACGAATCAGCCACACATCCTCTTGTCCTGCACCCGACCCGTTTGTAATCCCTGCAATAGCGAACCCCCCATCGCTACACTCTACTATGGCATAAGCTCCCTCATTTTCACTGCCCCCAAAGGTCTTGTCCCACATCTGATTCCCTGCGGCATCGGTGCGGATTAACCAGGCGTCATACAACCCTGTACTGGGAGTCTGGGTTGAGCCGACAACGGCGAAGCCACCGGTGCTCACCTCGATAAGGTCAGAACCTACGTCCATCCCATTGCCACCACAGATTTGGCTCCATATTTGATTCCCATCGTGGTCTGTGCCTATTAGCCATAGGTCGGCGTCACTCAAATCAGGGGAGAAGCAGGTCAGTCCTGTGAGGGCGAATCCTCCACCACTTGTCTCTACCACCGCTAAGGCCCTTGTGGTGTTTTTTCCACTGTAGGTGTGAGTCCACCAATGATAGTCGTATTGTGGAAACGCCTCCACGGAAAGTGGGTGGACACAAACTATTGCGGGATAGACTATTCCTGGGCAAATCAGCATCAATGTCAATATCGAAAGGTATACTCTCTTCTTCATCGAACCGCTTCCTTCCTTAGATAAATAGGTCATATACTCCTTGATAAAAGATACCTTCGATGTGGCTTCTGAGGTTAGAACAAGTCGTGTGTGCGCCTTTTCGGGTGGACTTGGGGGATAATAGTTATTTAGAAGAACCAAGGAGCTTAGTGTTGTAGGAGGTCGATAAGATGACTGAGGATGAGAAATTATCTCTTGAAGAATGGCATAAGAAGATGGCCGTAGATTTATTCAACTTCACTTGGACGCTTATCGAAAAGAAAAAGCGGACGCAAGAAGACAACGACCAAATGATTAGTGCGGCCCACGCGAGCCGCTACCATTGGAGTCAACGAGTTCTGATGGGTGCGGGTAAGCCGATTAATCTGGGGCGTGGGGATTGGCAAATCTCGCGCGTATACGCCGTGTTGAAGCGTGCGGAGCCCGCCCGATATCATGCTCATCGGTATCTAGACATCTGTAAGGAGCATAATATTGGCGATTGGGATCTCGCTTACGCCTACGAAGCGTTAGCCCGCGCTGCTGCGGTTGCAGGCGACCAAAAAGAGACCACCAAGTACCTCAAGTTGGCGAAGGGAGCCGGTGAAAAGATAGAAGACAAAGAAACACGGAAAATGTTCTTCGGCGATCTCGAAACCATCCCGGGTTATAAGGCATAGACTCTTGGACAACTACTATTCGGTCTTCGCTTGGACGGGATTACCTCTGCTCTGAAGAAACCAGAATATCTTGAAGAGGCAAAAACTGTCTTCTGGAGAAAGGGTTTTAACGCTTCATTGGAAGTGTGTAGCCTAAGCGTTCGAGTTGGTGTTGCGTATGGCTCGTCCGAAACCCAAGTACATGGATGTCATGGTTGAGATTTCCAAGTCTGTGCGGTTCTGCCCAGCCTTCGTGGAGGGCGGAGATTGCGAGTTTTCCGGACCAGGACCCTTTATTACAGTGTTAGTGACTCTGCAGAAAATTGGAAATACGGGACTAGGATATCAGATTTTCATGGATGCCATAGAGCTGGGTCACGATTTGACGCTCTTTCAGGGGCACTCGGAGGTGCAGTCAGTCTACTCGATTGAGAAGGATCATCCAGGCTATCTCATCGCCCTAATCATGTCTGACACGTCCAGTGGTGCCCGGGTACTAGACATTGATCAACGGATGAATCGCGTGTTACCCTCCTACGGCAACCTGGCCAAAGAGTTCATCATTGAAGGAGATAGCCCGGGTCAAGACCAGCCATGGGTTCAGGTAGTCTTCAACCCAGTCAAGCTACGAATCGTTGAGCGTCCTGAAACCTTTCTGAAACGAACCAGTGACAGCACCTAACCATTACGAAAAAAAGGAAGAAATCCGATTACAATGGAGTAAAGGCACCTAGGTGTTTTTCATGCCTGATGATGAAAAATTTACTTCACAAGAATGGCACAAGAAGATGGCAGTGGACCTCTTCAACCGAGTATGGTCGCTTCTGGAGAAGAAGAACCGAACAAAGGAGGAGGACGATACAATGGTGCACGCTGCACACGCTTCTCGATACCATTGGGGTGAAGTGGGAAAGCCAGTAAACTGGGCGCGCGGCGAATGGCAGATATCGAGAGTGTACTCGGTGTTAAAGCTACCCCAGTTCGCTTTGCACCACGCCCAACGATATCTAGATCTCTGTGAGGAGCATAGCCTAGGCGACTTCGACTACGGTTATGCCTACGAGGCACTAGCCAGGGCTTGTGCACTCGCGAAGGAAAGCACCCTCTGCCAGAAGTACCTTAGCCTCGCTAGGAAATACGGCGGGAAAATCGAAAACAAGGAACACCGCGACATGCTAATGCGAGACCTCAAAACTATCCCTCAAAGCGCCTCGCTTTCGGAGGGCCCTGAAGCCCAAACCCAAGGCTCGATTACCATCCAGATGATACTAGAAGACAAGCAACGCCCCATGACCACCCTCGAAGTGCGCCGCATCTTCGACGAAATCGGATGCCCCGATTCCCCATCACGCGTCCTCAACCAACTACGACTCGACGGAAAAATCCACGGCAAACTCCTTATCAAAAGGCGGACCTGGATTTGGTGGGCCCCAGGTGTACCTGAACCAAAAGATGAATAGAATGAAATGAAACTCGACGCGTCGCTCTGATTAACCGCTAGGAGTATCCTTTTCCTGTTTTTCGTCGTCGTACGAGACCAGCCGCTAGTACTGTTATGAGCGTAGGGAGAATTACTTGCCATGGGAACCCGGGAATCGGTTCGGGTGTATTGGTTGTCGGTAACCCTGCGAGGGGAGTATCAAAGCAGCAGCTGTTGACATAGTCGTGGCGGAACATGTACCATCCATCACTGTTCCCAACACCCGCTCTTAATGCGTAGGCCCGCCCGTAGTTGTTTTCAGGGTCTGTTGAGTAGCCCCGGCCTCCAACAAAGAAGATATCCAGTTCGCCGTTCCCATCCAAATCCGCAATGACTGGGCCGTGATCTATGTCAAACAAGGGTTGTCCGTAGTCAGCTGCAGCATTAAAGGTCCAGATGACTGAGCCAGTACTCCCTTCAAGGGCCTCTAGGATACCACTGGAGTCCCCATATACAACATCTAACTCACCGTCACCGTTGATGTCAGCTATGCTGGCACCACGAAACGAACTTGCTATAGCCACTTCCCATAACCGTGTACCCGTGTGGGTGAGGGCAATTAGGGATGTACTTCCTGACGCAATTACCTCGTAGTGCCCGTCATTGTTCACATCTGCGATTGATGTGATGAAGAATGCGGAGCTACCTAGGTACTGCCAGAGTAGACTACCATCTTCGCCATTAATTGCATAGACGTATCTGTCATAGCAGCCCATTATAATCTCGGGTGCACCATCTTCGTCGATGTCCGCAAAGGAACATCCATGGTACATCCCGTCACCTGCCTGAAAGGTCCACATGGTGGAGAAATCGCTACCATTGATAGCATAAATTCTGTTATCGCCAACGAACATTGCAATAACGATATCGAGTTGTCCATCAGCATCAAGGTCAAGAATAGCTGGACCTGATTGGATGTATCCCTCAAAAGGTCCTATTCTCTGATATAAGCTGCCCGTCTCGCCGTTGAGGACATGGACGTATCCACCATCAGTGCTGCCTCTAAAGGTGCCGTAGAGAATCTCAGGTAAACCGTCATTATCCACATCTGCAACCGCTGGAGGAGAATCTGTACACCTGCCGGGATCGTATTCCCAAATCACACTCCCACTACTACCCTCTAGCACATGCATGACGCCCGCACCTGATTCGTATGTTCCGGAGGTGGCGAACACGACATCGACATTTTCATCTCCTGTAACATCTAGAAGTTTGACCGAGGCGTCCAAAGGTCCAGGTCCAGCCCAGAACCGCCACAACAGGCTCCCGTCTTCTGCATTTAGCGCATATAGGTGCTCATCGCCCATGTAGGTACCGAACACCACTTCGTTTTTTCCGTCTCTGTCAATATCTCCGACTGCGGCGCCACCATAGCTATTCGACTCCAAGTCATAGCTCCAGAGAATCTCAGGAAATAGGCTCTTTTCTGTCTGTGAAGCAGTAAAAGCTATTCCCGTAGTGATGAAACAGCTAGACATCAGATAGACTATCAATACAACTACGTGAATCCGTCGGGTCATTGTCCTTGTCGTCCTCCACTAATACAATGATTACCCTAATTCAGGTCTGGCTGTTGCTAGATATATTAAGTTTTAGAGATACTGTACGGTATTTATTCCAACAAGTTCATGGTTTTGCGAAAAACTCAAACGCGATGATAGGCCAGTAGATTAAATCTCAACCAAGTATTAAGCGGCGTTTCGGGGTGGAGTATACTCGGTGAGTTATTACAAATGACTATGACAGGAGCCTGTCAGCTAGAAGAGGAAGTCAGCATCAAGATGGTGATGTCTCACTATCACTTCTAGTTCAGTACGAAGTTGCGGGTAATACAAGCTAGTCTGTTGGAGGGCAGCCAAGATATCGTGAGACTGCTTGGGAAAAGCCGTACGAAGTGCCTCCTCGATTATCAGGCGGTTACCGTACTTGATGTTGAGCCGGTCGAAGAATAGGTAGGAGACTCCACTTTCTGCTAGTTGGCTAATCAAATCTTCTAGAGATGGTGTACTCAGATAGGGAATGATAGGTCCAACAAAAGCGTAGGTTTGGATTCCCTGTGAAGCACACTCTGTTAGGGCAGCCACCCGCCTCTCTGCTGGTGGGGCTCCTGCTTCAAAGACCCGGCGTACCTTTTCGTCAAGGGTAATGACTGTCATTCCCACTTCGGTATCCGGTATCTCGCCTAGCAAATCTAGATCACGCAGCACTAAATCCGACTTGGTCAACACCGACACTGGCACCCCGTGATTCCGTAACAATTCTAGGCAGTTCCGGGTGACCTTATATCGACGCTCTAACGGCTGGTAGGCATCCGTCACGCTAGAGAATAACACAGAACCCCGGACTGGGTTCCGACGTCGCCGCAGCTGTTGCTGTAATACCCGAGCAGCGTTTACCTTGATATCCACAAAGGAACCCCATCGTTCACCTTGGTGTCCAGTGTAACGGGACATAAACCTCGCATAGCAATAACTACAAGCATGCTGGCAGCCAACATAGGGATTGATAGCATAGGCTACCCCCCCTATTCTGCTGGGGTTCAGAACGCTCTTCGCCATCACTTCTCGAACGCGAAAATCACCTTTTGGCACAGGACCTCTAACTCGCAAAATCCGTATCTACTACTCACTTTCCTAGTGACATAAACCTGTCGCGTTTATGATTTTTCTTCTGTGACAACAAAGAAAAGGTGATAGTGCTATTGTATTCGCAGGTGACTCCTATGTTCACGGAAAAGCAACTTTCAAAGTTCCTTAAAGAACAAGTACAGCTAGAGAAGCGTATTATCCGTGCCGCAAAAGCCAGTGTGAAGAACGCGAAGAACAAGCTTGTTCGGTACTTAATTGAAGGCATTGCCCTTGACTCGAGCAAGCACGCTCTCCTACTTAACGCGTTAATTGCTCATGTCAAATCCCAGACACCCTTTATCTCGCAGGAAAAACGAGATGAGCTTGGTGAGAATATAAGTAAGCACATCGAACTTGAAGCTCAAGCCATCGAAACCTATCGTGATATACTTCCAAAGACCACCGATCCAACCGTCAAGCAGATTCTTCAGTCTATCCTAGAGGATGAACGCCGTCATCACCAGCTCCTTCAGCAAATCTTTCATCTAGTGATTGAGAAGGAGACGCTCACTGAAGAAGACCTCTGGGACCTGACCTGGAAGGACGTGCCCTTCCATGGCGCGCCAGGAGGATAACTCTGCACTTACTCATTGTCTTCAAAACTAAATGAGGGAACAAGTCTATAACAAGTGCATCGAGGCTCTCTGAGCGTGAACTTTGCTATGCTAGATGTCTTTGCCAGTGTCTTTCTGATGGTGTTCCTTGCAGAGCTAGCGGATAAAACGCAGCTTGTTACCTTCGCTCTGGTCGCAAAGACAGGTAAGCCTGGCCAAGTGTATCTTGGCGTTTTAGGAGGTTTGCTCTGCGTCACAGCCTTGGGTGCAATCGCTGGAGCTGTAATCGCTTATTTCATACCCCTTCCATTCATCAGGTTAATTTCAGGTGTTGCCTTCGTAGTAATTGGTTGTTACGTCATCATCGCAGCGTGGGCTGAAGAAAAAGAGGAGCAAGAGGATTCCTCCTTGGAGGGAAAGTATGTTTGGGCGCGTGCCTTTCTTCTGCTCTTCCTCGCAGAACTTGGTGATAAAACTCAACTCGTCGTCATCCTCACAGCCGCCACAACTGGTGTGTTATGGGCTGTTTTCATTGCAGGTTTTGCTGCGCTAGCACTAGTCAACGGCATTGGAGTCTTGATAGGGGATCGTGCCCGTCATTTCTTTGGCACAAAAACAACAGCCTACATCGCTGGAGCCGCATTCATCATCACGGGCGCACTAGTGCTCCTTGGCATAATCTAACTGCAAATAACAAGAAACTGGGTGTCTAGGTGAAGTCTGCTAACCGGCGCTGATACAGCTGATATGCGAGTAAGCTGCCTCCTTCAATCCACGTGTGTAAATCGATGCGAAAACCAGCCATCATGTACTTTAGCGCTTCTTGCATCGTGTCGAAGCGAATGTAGGGCTGGCGTAAGGCTTCTCTTACACATTCGCGTACTTTCCAGACGCCGAGGGGCATTGGTGCACTTGGACGAGATTCTCTGAGAATCACTACCGAGGCCTGCCGCCCTTCCTTTACTAGGTGTTCAGTCACCATTGCGCGTGCAGCATAGTAGCAGCCTCCGATGGAGGCATACCCACTCCGTCCCTGATAGGATTCCCAGTCACTACAAATTCCCACATGCTGTCCAGAGGGATTCCAGGCAGTACCTGGGTACCATGCCTCCACGAGTTCGTAATTCCACTCAGCAGGGCTCATCAGTATCTTGAAGTGGTCACCAAGGAATTCACATTCGTATACGCGGTACTCATTGATGTAGGGGTTTTGTTTTACCTTTGTGCGATAATACCTGCCCATAGTGCTGTCCACAGCAGTTATGCTCCATCGAGTGGGTACCATTCTACGGTTTTCACCAATTCCGAAGCAGCCCATACTAAAGGCTCTCGTAATCTTAGTTAATGTCACGCCTCTATTATCGTACAGGTCCACAATAGCTGGGGCTGCCTTTAAGTCCCGGTCTTCGTATGCGCGCTCTAGATGGTGGTGCCCATGCATCGAGCCCAAGTGAAATTCGTCCAAGATCGCAGAAGGCCCCATCGGTTGGACACCAGCATCTAACCGTAATGGTCTCTGGGGCTTCTTTCGGAATTTCACCTCTGTCTCAACAGGTCCTGAGGATAGCGTCATATCCCTGGTAGTTTCAATCATCCGCCCGGCCCTATCTGGCTCGGTTACTTTAACTAGAGTTTTTCCACGAACAAGGGAGAAGCGATATTGCAAAAGTTCCTGTAAAGGGCGGTGCATCCAGTCCTCCGGGGCATCATAAACCGAGGTATCCCCGAACACTGGTGGCACAAGAGGCCCCGCGTAGACCTTTGGGTATCCGAATCTCCCAACAAAGACACCAGGAGGTGAAGCCCCCTCTAGGTCCATCTTGTCAAAAAGCGGTTTTACTCGTAAGATGGAGTAGAGGCGGGTGAGGAGTGGGCATGAGGTTTTCCCGCAAAGCATCTTTCCTCCCTTGCAGACAAGGCAACGAGTGCGGCTAGGCTGGGGGGAAAGCACTTGCATGGTTGGGTCCAGGTCCCGGGCGGCTTCTACGCCATCCACCACAGGACCAAAGTAGGGTGCGACTTTGCGGACCTTTTTCACTATCTTGACCCGTTTTCCGGGTCTAGCGCCCTTCGACTGTTTAGTCAAATCCGCACCGCCATGAAGTTAATAGGATTTTTGAGCTTTAAACTGAGACAGAGCCTTGGATAAGTAATATTCAACACTTTCTGCGTAGCACCTTTCCTGCTAGGTGGTTTGTTTAATTAATTCCCGGAGCTGTTCTGTGGTCCATTGTTTTTGGTCTGATGGTAGGTTTCGTGCCGTTTTGAGGAAACGGTCTAGACTGTCTTGTGCACGTCCATACACGTGGAAGCTGTCAGAAACGTCAACATACTGGCCAACTTTAACCTCCTTACCTAGCTTCTCACTAATGTGCTCTGCAACTCTCTTTTGTAGAAGGGTCAGTGCATACATGTTCAGGAATGCGGCGTGGAGGGCGTCCCTGGAACGCCAGTGGGAATGCATCGCTAAGAAGCGGTCATTATTCTCCTGATAGATGCGGAACCAGAGTCGCTGGAGGCATGGCGAGTCATCACGGGCAGGATCATAATAGGGGTTCCATGTGATGGCTTGAGCGCGTCGGCTATAGGGCGCCGCTGCCAGCTTCTCAATTACATATTCTAGCTGGTCAATGCCTGTGCCTTTTAGTTCAGCGCGGTTGAATGCATCTTCTGCTGTGTAGTCAAAGAGGCGCTGGTGATAGGTGTAGCTGAGCTTTCCCTCATAGACTTCTATGTTGTTTAAGCCGTCAAGGACTTCAGCTACATACTCGTCGTAGAAGGCTAGGCTGCCCACGGTTGCACCGCAATGGACACGTGGCTCAGCGAGCGGCTCCTCCACTACCATTACCATCACAGCGTCGATGCTCTGTTCATCTGGGTTATACTCTGTGGCAATACTGATGCCTTTCTCTGACAATAGGATTACAGCTTCTTCCCAGACCTCGGGAAGGGTTCGCCCTTTCACTAATAGTACGGGGGCTCCGCGTCCTTGTTTTAGCGATGACACAGTTACAACCTCAAATTCCTGCTATGCATCAGGTGCGCCCTCATTTTGAGTTTTCGGTGTTGTGACCTCAAAGAGTCTTGCTAGGAGGGGTGCTAGCCCAGCCTGAAACACAACAGTAGCAAAGACGATGAGGAAAATGTAACCAGGGATGAGCGGAATGTCGATACCGTACGAAAGCAGTTCAATGTAGACAAACACGGCCGTCGCCGCAATCACTATACCGCGTGGACCAAAGAAGCTCATGAAAAGCCGTTCACGGAGGGTAAAGCCTGCACGAATCGTTGAAATCAACACGGCTACTGGGCGAACCAGCAACATCAAAGCCCCTACTACAATTAATCCTGCGAAGGGAATAGGAGCAAAAATCAGGGTATCAGCTAGGAGTTCTAGTGTTAATATCGATGTTAGTAGAATAAAGACAGCTGCTATTGCGATTCTCGTGAGATCTGATTGGAAGGCGTGCACACCTGCCTCCAGATGGTCATTCAATCCCTCAACATCATTCACATAATCTCTGCCGAAGTAGTGACGGTTACCAATGAGGATGCCTGCCAAGAGAACTGATACGATCCCTGCCTCTGGAGCCACTATTTCACCAAGTGAATAGGCGAGAAACGCTGCAATCAATGTACCAATCCTGGTCAGCTGAAGCCTGTTAGCTTCATCGCACCTGTGTCCAGCCCTTTCCAAGAACCTTGGAGCTATAAAACGCGCAACAAGAATCCCCAATCCACCCACCATCAAACCAACCAACACTCCCAATCCTAGATTGAGACCAATCTGGAGCGGCAACACAATAAAGCCGCCAAGACTTTCAGCCAGAATCCACCCGAAAATGACCGAAGCCACAATCACGCCCACCGCATCGTTCAACAACCCCTCCCCCTCAAGAGCAACGCCAACCTCCTCTTTAATTCGAAGCTGACGGACACAGGGATTAATCACCGTAGGACCAGTGATTATGCAGAGAACTCCGCAAAGAGCTGCATACTCGATAGGCAGTAAAACGACGAAGTGAAAGAGAAGTGTCATCAAAACACCAGTGATTAGTCCGCCAATGAGGGAGAGGCGGAGAAGGCGGGACAGAACCAGACGATACGATACCATGGTACATGCCTTCTTGTGGGGAAGGCAACGATTGAAAGTGTAGCCGCCCTCAAAAACAATAATCGCTACTGCGAGACCCACTACAGCCTTCAACAAGCTACCCTCCAACGCTAAGACAAGACCAGGAGTGATGAGCCCTAACCCTATCGGACCAATCAAAAGCCCAGCAACAAGATAGAAGATAAGCCTAGGCAACCTAGTCAGCTGCGACAGAATACCTGAAATGAATACAATGGCTACAATCACTGCCGCAAAGACAATGACCAAAATCGCGAAATCCAAAGCCAAAACTACGACCTCGAAACACCGAAGAGTCTGGCTGTAAGCGGGGCTAAGCCGCCCTCCAGAACCACGGTGGTCAGCACTATCAGGAAGATGTAACCAGGCAGAAGGCCTGGGATAATGAGGTGTCCATGGGCGCTGAAATCGATGAGAAGCTCAATAGTGAGGAAGAGTCCTGTTGACGCAATGACGATGCCCCGGGGACCTAGGAAGCTCATGAAGAGTCGTTCACGCAGCGTGAATTGAGTGCCTAGCGTAGCTACTAGAACTGAGAGTGGACGGACCACCAGAATGAGCGCTACGACGAGAATGAGTCCAGCAAAGGGTATGGGTGGAACCCCGTAGATTAAGTAATTGCCCAGAAGAATGTTGGTAATTGCTTCTAGAGATATCATTGTCGCCAGAAGAATGAAGACAGTAGCGATAGCGATTTTGGTTAAATCCATTTGAAACGAATGGACGCTAGGCTCTACTTCAGAGTGTTCTTTGGTTGAACCAAAGGCATGCCGGTTACCTATCAAGATACCCGCGAGGAGCGCAGATACGATTCCCGCTTCTATCGCTACGACTTCACCTAGCCCATAGGCAAGAAACGCGGCAATCAATACGCCAACTCTGGAAAGCTGTCCGAGTATGTCACTGTTGAAGTGGTTTTGAAAACGCCTAGTGAATGTGGGCGCAATAGCCCGAGAGATGAGGATTCCTAATCCACCAACAGCTAGACCAGTAAGCACGCCTAAGCCGAGATTGAAAGCAACCTGTAAGGGAAAAGCGATAATACTCCCGAATCCTCCTTCGAGGATGGCGCCAAAAATCACTGCAACAATAATCACACTCAACGCGTCGTTCAGAAGCCCCTCTCCTTCTAGGGTACCCCCTACCTCCTCTTTGATACCAAGCTGCTGGACAATAGGCTGGATTACCGTGGGCCCTGTGATTCCACAGAGAACGCCACAAAGCATTGCCACACCAATCGGGAAATAGGCGACATAAAGGAAGAGCAAAGTCATCAGAACCCAGGTAATAATACCGCCAATCAAGGAGAGCCGTGTAATGCCTCCTAGGAGCGGGCGAAACCGTCGTAGATTAAACGAGTACCCGCCCTCAAAGATAATGATTGCAACAGCAAGACCCACCACTATCTTCAGTAGTTCCCCTTCAAGAGTGAGGATGAAGCTCGTGGTAACAGGGTCCCATACCAGTAACTGAAGGGTCACGAGCCCTAGTCCAACTGGCCCAACTATTAAACCAACGAGGAGATAAAAAATCAGTTGTGGTATTCGCGTTATTCGCGAGATAACGCCGCTGACGTATACCGTACAAACTACAAGTGCAGCAAAGAGCACGACAAGTATGCTGAATCCGACGGACATACACCTAGTTCTCTGTCTTCCTAAAAAAAGCGTTGCCTAGACGCAATTTATCGAGTGTTACAGCATAACAGAAAAAGAAAGGGAAAAGGGGAGTCTGAAAAATCATCGCTCCCCGAGCTAGACTGTATTTAATTATACAGAGTTTTTTGATATCGAAGCCAAGGGATTAGACCGTTGCGGTATCGACCCTCCACTCTCCTCCCGACTCGCTATCTCTGCGGATGTGGATGGGGAGCGGGCTTCCGCTTTCGTTTCCGTCGCGGTTTACTCGTTGGAACCAGATTTTCCAGTACTCCTCGTTAATCTGCTGGTCCTTGTTGGGGAGGTACACGTACGTGTAGCCGTATTTCTTCTGCATGCGCATGGCAGCGCGCCAATAAAGGTCTGGGCTAGATCCGTACCGGTCAGCTCGATCTTGGTGCCATTTACTGAAGGTCTTCAGCCATTCGTCACGGTCTTGTTTTTCAATCAGCTTGTAAAACAGCTGAGCGATTTCTTGTGGGCTCATGCCCGGTTTTACAGTCGTCTTTAACGCCTCCAAAAACAGAGTTGTCTTTCTAACACTTTTCAACTTGGTCTATTAGTTTTTTGGAAATCTGCTGGGTAACTAGAGCTGCGAGATTAGCAATCTGTGATTAAATCGTTGCAACATCTACTCGCCATTCACCGCCAGATTCTTCGTCACGCATGATTCTGATAGGCAGTGGCATGCCTGTTTCTGTTCCGTCAGCCTTGATTCGCTGAAACCAGAATCGGCAGCTATTTTCGCTTCTCTCATCCCTTTCTGGGAGATAGCGGTACGTGCACTTGATTTTCTGATACGCTCTCCAGTATAGATCAGGGGATGACCCATAGCTCTTTGCAGTGCGCTGATGGTAGGCGGTAAAGGTGGCAAGCCATTCTTCCTTGTTACCCTCTGCCATGTGTTTGTAGAACAGCTGAGCAATTTCTTCAGGGGGGGTTCCGGGTTTCATTCATAACACCTCAACTAGATCGTGGCGACGTCGACACGCCATTCGCCGCCCGAGTCTTGGTCTCGAATGACCGTGATAGGCAGGGGCATTCCTGTCTCAGAACCGTCAGGTTTAATCCGCTGGAACCAGAATCGGCATCTGTTGTCGCCGATTTCATCTCTCCCAGGGATGTAACGGTAGGTGTATTTGACCCTTTCATATGCTCTCCAATACATGTCTGGTGATGAACCGTAACGGTCAGCCATGCTCTGGTGATGAGCGGTGAAAGTTTTAAGCCATTCTTCCTTATTTCCTTCTGATAGAAGTTTATAGAAGCGTTCTGCCACTTCTTGGGGGGAAATATCATTTGGTCTTCTGGTTGGTGCTATTTTTATCACCCAAAATTAGGGGGGAATTCACTAAAATTCCTCAAAATTAACGCTTAAAGCCTTTTCCTTTACTAATCCAAGCTGGTTTCGATGGATTCGAGGTAGAGGTCAGGGTCGATTTGCCCCGCTGTGTGGAGCGTGCCGGTGCGAAGATCCGAGATTGAAATCATTGCTGGGGCAAAGAGGCCGGGGTCGATCTTGTAGAAGTCACCCTTTGCTTCCTTGAAGATTTGACGGAAGGGTTTCCCATATGATGAGGAGGTTGACGAGGGAATCTTCTGCACAAGGGCTTCAATATCATCACCCTCAGAGGATCGGATAAAGAAAAAGGTCTGTCCCATCATGAGGATAGCATCATTTGTCAGACCCATTGCACGGTTGTCTTTACGGGCAACTGGTGCGATTGGAGTGATACCAACTCCACTTAGAATTTTATGGGGATCAAACTTGAGGTTCTCGAGTTTGTGGATGGGTGTTTCTACAATCCGCGCAGCAATTTGGACAGAGCCCACAATGCTAGCGGTGGGAGCAACTAGGAGGTATAGGTTATCTGGTGTTACTCCGCATTTGTCGGCAATATATTCACAAACCGCGGCGCCAGGGATCGTCCGGGTTTCCAACAGTAATACAGCTTCCTTGTGGCTGTCAGTGTAGTGCAAGTGGTCGAAGAGCTTGGTTTCCACACGGGCTAGAGCGCGGGCTGGACCCGATCCCAGTGCAAAGAAATCGTCCACTTTGATGCTCCATCCTGCGACTTGGGCACCAAGACACGCTAGGGCTGGGTCATCGGTTGTGACCTGTGCCGCAGGGAAGAAGAGGCTGCCTACAGTTGTTGTAGCTATAACGACGGTCCCGCGCCCTCCCATGCACGCCTCAGAGACAAGCCGTCCCGCCTCAAGGCTCCCGGGCACCTCGATGCCGCAGTCGATGATTGTGGTCTTGCACTTAGCGCGGTGAACTTTGACACGCAACGCCTCTTTGTACTTTGTGAGCTGCTTTACCGCATCCATAGCTAGTTTGTTCAGACTACGCTTATCTGACATTATCCTAACCACCGAGACTTCTGTTATTCTCACTCAGGAAGAGCAGTTCACCTTGACCGCCAGCCGCAAAATCACCAGTAAAGCGGTGGTAGGGTCCCTCGCGCTCTTTCTCCGTGAATTTAATACCAGCAATTTCACCTTCGATAGCATCGAAGAGCAGGCGGAGAAAGAGCATAGACTGGTATTCACCATTATAGACATGTGTAGGCAGTAGTTCGGTCACGTGACCAATGGTAATGATGCTACCCTTATATCGCATAGATGCGCCAGCCCGACTACCAAGCTTACCCCTTACAAAAATCGTACCAGCTAGCATTCGCGTCCCCGTAAAGGAGTCGGTATCGCCTTCAACCACGATGACGCCGCGTCGCATTCCCATACCTAGCTCATGACCTGCATTACCTTTGATGTGGAGGCTACCGCCATTCATCCCATACTTACTTCCTAGGTATGCAGAGGCTGCTTTATCGCCCACACTACCCTCCACTAGGATTTGGCCGCCGGACATCTCAGCACCCAACCAATGGTCCGCGTTGCCTTCAACCCTGATGAGCCCACCTTTCATCCTTGCGCCACAATGCATCCCTACATCGCCGTGCACAATGATTTTTCCTCTAGTCATGTTCTCTCCTAAACGACGGACGGTGGGGATAGGACCGTGAATATCAAGAGCTGGACCTCCCATGTCAAGACCTGCTGAAAAGCCCGCTCTGAAAAGCTTACCAAGTGGAACCTGGCGGTTCCCATGCCAGAGTTTGATTTTCCTGATTTTCTCTATGGACTTACCAACAATAGCATCAGGTGTTAGAACACTGGCATTGATGGGAATAAGGTCTTCTGGCTCGATTTCCGAATGTAATACAACTTTTGATCCAGCTTTTGGCATGGCTTCTTTGCTCCATACAGTGTCTAATAGCCCTTATAGGCGACTACCTAGCATATTACTGCTAATCGATTCAAATAGACTGAAACTTACTTTGGTACTTAAAAGCTTGGCGAGTAAACCATTGATACTGATTAAGAGACACTTGAGCCAATAAAGACGGAAGATGCCTGACGTGAATCCTGGCTATGTAAAACTAGACCTGTTTTGCAAGGGTCTTCGCATCGACAGGAGTTGCGAACTGGAGAAAGATGGCACACCGATTCTTCGAACAAGGGGCGGTCTGGGAAGCGGCCTTGAGATGATTCTCCCTGATAATGTCTGGATTAACGCTCCAGTAGTAGAGCATTTCTGTCCGAAGTCTCCCTACACATTACACAAAGAAGCTGGAAGGTACGTGTTACGGAAAGCAGGAGATTATGTGTTCGAAGTGACCTTGCCTAAAGCGCCACGATTCTATACACAAAAGGCGTGCTCCGGGAAACTAATGTCCAGAATTGGTGTCATGCAAGGCACTTACCTCGCAATCTATCCAACAAAGATGTGCGGGTTCTGGACTATGAAGCCCAAACAGAACTGCAGATTCTGTTCAGTTGGACTAACGCTAGGAGAGACAGAAGAACTCGAAAAAACCGTGGAAGAGGTAGTGGAAACAGTCCGAGCCGCGCGTAAAGAAGTGGGTATTACCTTTGTTCACTTCAATACTGGATTCTATGAGGGTACATCGCTGGATGAACTTGAACCCTACATCAGAGCAGTGAAGGAAAGAACAGGGCTGCTTGTTGGTGTACAATGCCCTCCTTCCAAGCGCTTGGAAAAGTATGATACACTCAAAGAATTAGGCGTTAATCATGTCTCCTTTTGCTTAGAGCTATTCGACCCAAGAAGATTCAAGGAGGTGTGTCCTGGCAAACACCAATACATAGGACAGAAAGCCTACATGGACGCAATGGAATATTGTGTGGAGTTGTTCGGAAAGGGAAAAGTCTCTGGTGAGATTATCGCAGGATTAGAAAGCGCAGAAAGTACAATCGAAGCCATTGAACACTTTGCCGCTAAGGGGATAGTAAGTAATGTGTGCGTGTTCAGGCCCTGTGTAGGGACAGACTTGGAAATGGAGAATCCTCCTAAGACCGAAGACATGATTCCAATCTTTAAGAGAGTCTATGAGGTATGTTTAGAAAACAACATACCTATCGGTATCGCCCCAAACATACTCGTGAGCATCATCATGCTTCCTGATGAAGGTAAATACCTCACTGACAAGAGATACCTGTGGAAGCGGCTGCGTCTAGGCGTGATGAAAGCTCTTTTCAGAGCCTATTTTAAATTAAAACTATTGAGGGTTTAAAGTGAAGGCTTTTCTTCTTCTACTCCGCCCCTTTACGCTGATAGCTCCCTTCATTGCTTTCATCACAGCCGCTATAATAGCCATGAATGTCACCCCGGTCGCCAACTTCACGCCATTCATACTTATCGGTGCCGTGGCAGCGATGCTAGCCAATGGCGCCTCAAATGCGGTGAATCAGGTTTTCGATGTTGACGTTGACAGAATCAACAAACCAGATAGGCCCTTACCGTCTGGAAGGCTAACTAGAAAGCAGGCTGGTCTCTTTGGCGGGATAATTTACGCTATCTCAGTAATCCTATCTCTTACGGTAAACCTTGTATTTTTCCTAATTATGCTGGTTACAGTGATCATCACCATCTTCTACTCTGCCCCACCATTAAGATTGAAGAATCATACCTTGCTGTCTAATGTATCCATAGCACTGGTACGTGGCTGTCTGCTTTTCGTTGCGGGTTGGGTAACAATCAAACCTATCGATATGCTGCTTCCTTGGTTCATCGGAGGAATTTTCAGCTTCTATCTACTTGGGGCAGCCACTACAAAGGATTTCAGCGATATCAAAGGAGACCGGATTTACCGTATCATGACACTACCCGTCAGATACGGTGCAAAAAGAGCTGCGCAGATAATTTCACCATTCTTCGTTATACCCTTCCTTCTAATTCCCGTTGGGGTGTCCTTCACAATATTGTCCGTAGCTTCCCTACCGCTTACAATGCTGGCTATCTACGGGCTATTCATTGTATACCTGCTTCTGAGAAAGCCTGATGAGTTAACATTAGAGGGCAACCACGTCTCCTGGAAGCATATGTACCTCCTGTTTGTCATTGCCTACGTGGGTTTTGCCCTAGCGTATCTGATTTGATGCAAACTTTATTATCTCACCTCAGTTCAACAAGTGCAGGGTTCGCAATCATGAAACTGAATGGAGTCGAAATCGAAGACACTTTTGCAGAAGCCTTTGACATGCAGGTCGCTAGAATCCTGTTCACCGCTGCCACTCCCGAGTGGGCGAAAACCGCCGCCTTAAGCACGGCTGGCTTCGCGACCTCTGTGATTGAATGCAAAGTCGAAGCTGGGATTGATCGGGTTATTCCCGCCGCTGAAACGCCTGACGGGCGACCGGGTATAACACTTCTCTTCGCTGCTCTCACGACAAAGGATCTAGTCAAACAACTCCGAAAACGGACAGGACAGTGCATACTGACCTGCCCAACCACCGCTGTTTTCAACGCTCTAGACGATGCTACCGAATGGGCGGATGTCGGTAATCAACTCAGATATTTTGGCGACGGGTTCGAAGACCGGAAACGCGTTGGAGACAAATTCCTTATGTGGCGAATTCCTGTAATCGAGGGCGAATTCATCATCGATGAAAAATTCGGTATCGCTAAAGGTGTCGGTGGAGGGAACCTGATTTTGATGGGCAAGACACCTGAAGGAACACTCAAAGCTGCTGAAGCTGCAGTCGCTGCAATCCATGAAGTCGATGGGTGTGTCGCACCATTTCCAGGTGGTATCTGCCGCAGCGGCAGCAAGGTTGGTGCTAATCGCCATCAATTCCTTAAGGCTACGACTAACACGCGCTTATGCCCCACCCTCCGAGAACAAGTACCTGACAGCCTAGTTCCCAAGGGTGTTACTAGCGTCTATGAAATTGTGCTTAACGGTCTGAGCCGCCCGGCTGTTGAAGCTGGTATGCGGGCAGGTCTCCATGCAGCTACAAAATCTCCCGATCTTGTTCGCGCATCAGCTGTGAACTTTGATGGTAAACTCGGTCAGCACAAGATTTACCTGAAAAACCTCGTAGATTAGCGCACTGTCTAGCTGCTTGATGGGCAGCTGTACGCATTGAAATGGATTAGGTGTGTGATTCAGGAGAGGTATTTCTCTGGGTCTTTTTCGAATCTAGCCTTGCAACCTGGGCAACAGAAGTAGTAGGTTTGCCCCTTGTAGTCAGTCCAATACTTGCTAGTTTCTTCTACTTCCATATTGCATACTGGATCTTTTGCCATGTTATCACCTCAGTTAGGTGAATGTTTCTGTCTGGATATATCGATACCGATACATTAATAAATATCTTTCTCAATTATGAAAACTATAAATTAATTATTATGTCTTATGCATAACCAATAAAGGCGACCACATTGAATCAGCAACCACTTGACGCTGCCTTGGATGATTTTTCAAAATTCTACATCCTCCTCATTCTACACGAGGCTCCT
>JABXGV010000043.1 GCA_016550485.1 archaeon | reverse complement strand
GAATTCACCCGAATCCCTCGTAACCTTGAAGAGTTCACCTCTCACGCTGATTCTCATCTTTAAAGTTTGAATATGTATTATAAATAGGCGCGACAGAGCGGGATGCTGTCGTCTCCTCGGGTCATCCCCGTAAGAACTGGCGGCTTTGAAGTGATGCTGCGAAAACTAGGAAAGGATCCTGTCCAAGGGAAAGTGCCTCGTCTTCTGACACCTGAGCTTAGGCGACTGATTCCCTGATGGAAGTTTACGACCTAACTGATAAACACTTTTGTGTAATACGACCTCATGAAAGGACATGGAGTTCAGAGAAACTGCCATTAGAATCGCCTATAAGCGGTTTTGTGAGCCCTTTCTGAAAAAACTGAAAGATCCGGAAGCGGCGCAAGAGGCGTGTTTGCGGAGGGTCTTGAACCGGTGTAAGGACACGGTCTACGGGAAAGAATACCGCTTTGCTGAAATCAAGTCGGTCGAAGAGTTCCAACGCACGGTCCCCGTCACCGCCTACGAGAATATACAGCCTTACATCGCTAGGTGCATGAAAGGGGAGCAGAATATTCTCTTCCCCGACAAGATTGTATATTTCTTGTCAACCTCTGGAACTACTGGCACCAAGAAGTATTATCCTTTAAGCGATTACAGAGCGAGAGTGTACTCACATGAAACCACAAGAAGAGGGCTCTTTTACATCGTGCATGGCGACCATTACAATTTACTAGATGGCGCAACTATCTTCGTACATGCCCCCCTATCAACTGGAGAGAAGATTGGTCCCTACGATGTGGCTTTTGCTTCAGGTGCACTTACTGCAGTGATATCCTCTCAGCTACAGGGTCTAGGGATTACAGGAGCAGGGGAGCATAACCGTGTTATCCCGCCTCCTGAAGTTCGCGCGATGAGCGACTGGAAGATGAAGATCTATCTCACTGCTCGCTACGCAGTTGCTGCGGATGTCCGGATGACAGCGGGGTTAACCTCCCTCATGGTTTCACTTCTCCGTAAAATCAACACCGAGTTCTATGACCGCTTGCTCGCAGACCCCGAACTGGATAAAGAGACTAAAGCGAAGCTCCGACGTGTCTCCAAGGATGGTGTCATCAACCTTAAGGAGCTGTGGCCCAACTTTACCCTCTTTGGGGCTGGTGGAACATCCTTAACTCCCTTTAAGCGGATTATCCGCGACCTCCTTGGTGATGTGGAGATCTGGGATGTGTACGGAGCCACTGAAGCGACCATGGGTGCGCAGATTTATCCAGAGGGCGGCATTGTCTTAGCCATCGATAAGACATTCTTTGAATTCCAACCATTAGAAGAGAAGGCGAATCCCCTTCCGCTCAGTGATGTGAAAATTAACACTCCCTACAAGATTCTCGTTACGAACGATACGGGCTTCTTCCGATACGTGATGGGTGACCTGGTAACCTTTGCCTCCTTGGATCCTCCTGAACTCGGAGAAATCACAAGGATGAAGACCTTTGTGAATATTGTTGGTGAGCGGATGAGAGAGGAGATGCTCCTCCGTGCACTGGAATGGGCCTGTGAGCAGCAGGACACGAATTTTATCGACTTTGCATTGTTACAGGAGGTCACAAAGGACATCACCCGCTACCAGCTCTTCGTCGAATTCACCCAAGTCCCCCGTGACCTTGAACAATTCTCGATTGATACCGACGCTCATCTTCAAAGTCTGGGTATTTATTATGAGTTTTTCCGACAGAATGGGGCTTTAGCGCCACCACTCATAATACCTGTAAGCGCGGGCGGCTTCGAAGCGTTGCTACACCAGCTCGGGAAAGATCCTTTGCTATCTAAAGTACCTCGCCTACTAACCCCTAGACTCGGCAAAATGATTCCGCTGCTTCCAAGGTCTTCTTAGCGTCTACAAAAAGTACTTGTTATTAGATTAACAAGTAAGCTTATGGATTCTAGAGCGGCGTTCATCAAGATAGCTTACGACAGAATGTGTAAACCCTTTCTGAAGCGGTTAGAGGACCCCGCGGCATCGCAAGAAGAGTGCCTGAGGAAGGTCTTGAAGCGCTGTAAAAACACCTTGTTTGGGAAACAACACAAATTCTCAGATATAAAATCAATCAGGGATTTCCAGCGAAATGTTCCTTTGAGCGACTTTGAGAGCATGCAGCCCTACATTCTCCGCTCTATGAGGAGTGAGCCGAACGTCCTCTTTCCTGAGAAGATTCTCATTTTTATCGCGACATCGGGGACGAGTGGGACGGCTAAGTACTTTCCATTGGGAGGGCAGAGAGTGAAAGAGGTCATTCTTGAGGGGATACTAGGGGGGCTCTTCTTTCTAGTTCATACTGGCTGTTATGATGTAATGGACGGTGCGGCATTGGTAGTAAGGGCTGCATCCAGGTTGAAGCAAAAGATTGGCGAATACGAGGTTGCTCACTTCAGCGGGGCAATTTCTAGTTTTCCAGTCCCAGGACGGCTACAGGAACTTCGAAGATTCCAATTAGACATAGGGGATAGAGTGATTCCGCCTCAGGAGGTAGTCGAGTTAGCTGACTGGGAAAGGAAGATGTATCTTACAGCTCGTTATGCGGTTGCGGCAGATATTCGTACAGTCGGCGGTGTCACCTCCAAGTCTGTTGGGCAGCTCATCACGATTCGCAATGAGTATCTGAATCGCTTGCTTTCTGATTCAGAAGTTGATGAGAAGACTAAAGCGAAGCTTCGGAAGGCGTCAAGTGATGGCGTAATAAACCTGAGGGAGCTCTGGTCTAACATTCGTGCCGTTTTCACTGGAGGTGTATCGATTACGCCCTACCGCCGGATAATTCGCGAGCTTCTTGGTGACGTCGTTATCTGGGAGAGCTACGCGGCCAATGAGGCTACAATGGGATTTCAGATTTTTCCAGATAAGGGGCTCATCCCAGTAATTACACACACATTCTTCGAATTTATCCCAGACGGCAGGGAAGATTCAGAGCCCATTCTGCTTTGCGATGTGAAGCGTAACACCCGGTATCGTGTGTTTGTTACCAATAATGCTGGATTTTATCGGTATGACCTAGGGGACCTTGTGACCTTCACAGACTTGGACCCACCGGTTTTTGGGGAAATAAGCCGGAGAAGCGCTGTTGTGGATATTGTTCAGGAACGGATGAATGAGGAAATCTTTCTCAGAGTATTGGATCGGACCTGTAAGCAATTCGGGACTAGCTTCGTAGACTTCGCTATATTACCTGAACTAACCATCGAATCTGTTCGACACGTTCTGTTCGTCGAGTTCACGCATCCACCTGATGATTTGACAAGGTTCACTGAGGTTGTTGACCAGCGCCTAAGAGCTGCGAGCTTCGCGTATTACACGAAGCGGAAACAAAGAGCCTTATCCCGTCCAGTCATTATTCCTGTTAAACCTGGCGGCTTTGATTTCATGATTCGCAAACTTGGAAGAGATCCTGTGCAAGGCAAGGTGCCCCGCCTCCTGACTCCTGAACTCAGCCTCCTAATCCCCCGGCTGAAATCGTGACCTAGCGAGAAATATTAAGTTAGGGATAGGAATTGCTTGGTGAGCATTTTATGATGTCACGTGAATCCCTAGTGAAGTTGTTTTATGAGCAAACATGCCGACCTGCCTTGAAAAGGTTGGAGGATCCTGCAGCTGCTCAAGAGAATTGTTTGAGGAAAATACTGAGGCGCAACAAGGGAACAGTGTATGGTAAGCAGTATGGATTCGCAGACATCAAATCCATCGAGGATTTTCAGCACAGGGTACCTCTCACAGATTATGATAGCATGGATTCCTACATTAGTCGTTGTAAGCAGGGAGAGCAGAACGTGCTTTTCCCGGATAAGATTCTCTATTTTCTGGCTACAGCTGGGACAACCGGCACCTCGAAGGTTTACCCTTTAGGGTGGCAGCGGGTTGAAGAGGTTATCCTTGAAGGGACACTTATGGGCGCGTTCTTCCTTGTCCATACTGGATGCTATGAAGTTATGGATGGTTCTGTATTAACCTTAGCTGCTCCTCCTAGTACTGGCGAGAAGTTTGGTGAATACGATGTGGCATACTTCTCAGGAGCGATTTCTAATCTCCCTCTTCCACCACGGCTGCAGAGGTACCAAGAGGCGATAGCAGGCCTAGGGAGCCGCCGGGTTCCCCCTAGGGAGGTAGACAGGGTCCTGGACTGGGGAGAAAAGTTCTATCAGACCGCACGACATGCTGTTGCCGCGGATATCCGATTTACATCAGCTGTCACCGCAAACATGGTCGCGCTTCTACTCAAAATCCACTCAGAATATTACGACCGCTTACTCGCGGACCCCGAGCTGGGTAACGGCACAAAGAACGAGCTCCGACGGATTTCTCAGGACGGAATTATAGATCTGCGCAAGCTTTGGCCTAATTTCTGTGTGTTCGGTTCAGGTGGAATGTCTGTTACTCAACACCGGCGAATAATCAAAGACCTTCTAGGTGATTGTCATATTTGGGAGTCGTATTCCGCGACTGAGGCGTCCATCGGAATTCAGGTCTACCCTGACAAGGGTATATTCCCACTTGTCGATTTCACTTTCTTGGAATTCATCCCGGAAGAAGAGAAAGATGCTGAACCTGTGCCTTTGCGTGATGTGAAGCTGCACACGCCCTACCGTGTAATTGTAACAAACAATGGCGGCTTTTACAGGTTTGATATCGGTGATTTCGTCACCTTCAGCGCATTGGATCCACCGGTCTTTGGGGACATCAGTAGGCGGACCGCCTTGGTGAATGTTGTGGGAGAAAGAGTGAGCGAGGAGATGCTTCTCCGCGCGCTAGAAGAGGCCTGTGAACAGCAAGGCCTCACTTTCGTGGATTTTTCGCTGTTTCCTGAGGTCACAGCGGCGGTGATTCGTTACCATCTCTTCGTCGAATTCACACAGCCTCCAGACGATATCGACGAGTTTGTCAGTGTTGTCGACACGCATCTGAGAAGTAATGGTTTGTATTATAACTCCCAGCGCCAAAACGGCGTGTTATCTCCTCCAATTCTAATTCCAGTCAAGCCAGGTGGTTTTGAGGCTGTGCTTCAGCAATTAGGAAAAGTTCCCGGGCAGGGCAAAGTTCCCCGTCTCCTGTCACTCGAACTTAGCCGAATGATTCCTAGGTTGAAGCCAGTCAAGTGAAATCTCATCATAGAAACCCTGGCAAAAGGAGAAAGTACTACCTATCAAAGCGTTTGGCTAAATTCTATCAGGATTGTGCAGGAAACGAAATTATATTAAAGAGTTCTTTGCACAAGGCTTTAACTTATAATCATTATTGATTATTGTGCAACTCTCATCAACCCTCTATCTAGGTGTTCACCTATATGCCGAAAGCTAAACCGAAAGCTAAACCGAAAGCTAAACCGAAATCGAGACCTAAAGGGAGAACTGTCATTAGGTGTAAAGATGTCTACAAAACCTACGAAGACGCTGATGTCAAAGTTGAGGTTCTTAAGGGCATAGATTTTGAAGTAAGAACCGGCGAAATGGTTGCCATCGTTGGTGCCAGTGGCAGCGGGAAAACCACTCTCATCAATCTCCTAGCCTGTCTGGACCAACCGACTTCTGGCGAAATTCAAATCGATGACAAGACTCTAGGTGGTCTGAGTGATGACGAACTCTCTCTTATCCGCCGCCATAAAATCGGTATCGTATTCCAAGGCTTCTACCTCCTAGACATCCTTGATGGACGAGAGAACGTTGAAGTTCCTATGATTTTCGACGAGAAGCCCAAGGCTGAGAGAATCAAGCGAGCACTTGAACTCCTAGATATTGTGGGGATGAGAGATTCCGCTGAACAGTACCCGAACGAGATGTCGGGTGGTCAGATGCAGCGCGTCGCTGTAGCACGTGCTCTGGCAAACGAGCCGGTGATTCTCCTCGCAGATGAGCCGACTGGGAACCTTGACACTGCAACCGGAATAGAAATTATCCAACTCTTCGTGGATTTAGCTCACAACTATAACATGGCACTCGTTGTAGCTACTCACGATCCAGATGCGGCAAGTGCGGCAGACCGCGTGTTGTTGCTACGCTATGGTAAACTCCATACCGAAACCAGCAAATATACAGAGCAGGTGTAGAGATATTGAGCGGCAAGTCTTCGTCGACCACGCCACTGGTCGGACAAACTGGCAGCGGATGGTATGTTGTCAGCTATGTTGGAGGCAGCGTCCGCAAACACAAGATGCGAACCTTAAGCCTCCTGCTAGGCGTAGTAATTGGCGTTGCGTTAGTCGCTAGCGTCTTTGTTTGGACCGATACAGGCACTAGAGTAGCCATCGATGACTACTTTGAAGACAACATCTTCCAGTTCAGCGTCCAACCAATTCATACAAATCCCCCAAGCATTAGTGCTATTCAAACATGGGCGCGAGCTCAATACTTAACAGAGTCCTCATATATCGTACACAGTACGTACGGGTTCTTGGGTATCGGGGATATGAACGACAGTGCTCCATATATGCCAGCTAGCGCTCCCTATCCTTACAGCTATGACATCAAGGATGCGGAAGTTCTATTTGTCTCAAATGACCTACTTGCAGTCATAGAGAAGAAGTCTAACGTAACCGGCTCCTTCTCAGTGGAGCCTGACCAATGTCTGGTCAGCGAAAGACTCATCGAGGACGCCTATGACATTCTGAACATTACCATCGGCTTAGGAGATACTATTGATTTTGCCCTTGCGCAATCATATTCTGTTAACCCTTATCCTGCGACCCTTGGTGAAATCAACCGGTTGAACCTTACGGGAATTGAGGTGGTGGGCATCTACAGTATTGAGCCCGAAGATAAGGTCCTCTATAATGCCTTCTCTGGAAGGCAACGAAGAAACTACCCAAGTTCAGGTGAAGAGCGAGTGTTTGGTTGGAATGACGGAATTATTATGAGTCGTGACCAACCCGAAGTAGATCTAGAGGTATTTACTAGTTCCGTGATGCAACCTAAACTTCTCATCAGAGCTGACCCTGAAGAGGCTCTCACAGCAGGAATTGAGAACGTCCCTCAACTTCTTCTTAACTACAAACTTCTAATGGAAGTAGACTTCCTTAACAATGTGGCTGTTGGTGGAGAGCGCCAAATTGTATATCTAGCACAGTATATCCAAGCCTACCAGTCACGGCGTACCATGGGTGTGCTAGTAGCACCAGTGATAGTTCTCTCAGTTTTCCTGACCACATTTGCTACAAACATCTTTCTTAGTGGCCGCCGAGCTGAAGTAGCGATTCTTCGGGCCCGTGGCGCCAGCTTCCGCCAGCTCTATGCCGCTTTCATCTTGGAATTTATCGTCATTGGAATCATAGGGTTGGTTCTGGGCACAATGCTTAGTCTACTCATTGGATGCCTAATTCCCGCCTCGACAGGGTTCCTACAATTTGACTTGAGCATCTTCTTCCGTTTCCTCGCCGTCGTGAGACTCCAACCTCTAACTTGGCTTATATCATTCATCGCCTGCCTTATCCCACCCCTTGTATTCTCTATGATTTACGTACGTAGCTTCCTTCGCACTGAAATATATCAGGCTCTAACCGGTATCACCCCTGTTGGCGAATCAGACATTGGGGTAACAGTGATGTACCTCATCGGCTGCATCGTCTTCCTCGTATTGTTCATTTTCTTAATATTTCTTCTGCCCTCTAGTCCAAGTGTGGCTGTCGTACAGTTCGTCTATGCTGTTATTATCTGGGTGTTTCTCTGTGACTCCGGCTCTAGAGTTGTACGGCGGGGGATTGCAGGAATTTCAAGGCTGCTGCGCCCACTCTTCGGCGAAAAAACCAGTATATTTGTAAAGAGCATGAGGACCCGAAGAACGAGAATCGTCCCCCTCCTTCTAATTCTCACCTTCACTTTCTCAATCACCGTCTTCTCTGTTGTAGAAGCGCAGACCGTACAGGACAACGCCTACCGACAACTAGAGTATTTCATTGGAGCGGATCTCCGAATAGAAAGTGGTCCTGTACCCATCAACCGTTCCCTTGAAATCGCTGCAGTACCTGGCGTTGAAGATGTAATGCCAGTAATCAGAACCTACTCCGTGCTTGGCACCTATTCAATTAATCTCATAGGAATTAACGTGGACCAGTATGCCTCCATCGGAAACTGGGACCCAAGCAGTATGATTGGGGAAGGCTATGACATTGTACTGGAGCGATTGAAGACCCAATCAAACGGAATAATATTCCCATCAACCCTAGCTGAAAGATTACAACGGGGTGTCGGCGGTGAGGTCGCAATCGACTTATACATTGGGAGCGACATCTATACACGTGGCTTCAAAATCGTTGGTCTTGGTCACAGTGCTCCAGGACTAGGATACTTCGATTTCGCGGACCCATCGCGACCAATTGACCAAACCGATGGCGCTGGCGGTTTTAGTTTCCAAGAAGGGGCAGTGTTTGGCCTTATCAATATGCAATACCTTCAGAATCTAAATGTCAGCGAGACCTCCCTGTTCTTCGCGTCTCAACAGGATGGTGCTGACACCGAAGTCATAATGGATAACATTCGGAGCATAGGGTTTGCTACCAGGATTTACTCGCCCTTCACCTTCTCCGTAGAGGAAGCTTATCCTGAAGGTTACCTTTTCAACAAGGGCGTCATCAGCATCCTCTCCATCGGCTTCCTCGCATGCCTGAGCATCAGCCTGATAGCTCTAACACTCTTTGTCGGAGTAATCGTCGCTGAGAGGCAAACAGAATATGCCATCATGCGAGCGGTAGGTGGAACCCGCCGCCAAATCATATCAGTTGTGGTTGGCGAGTTCTTTGGACTCATCCTCGCCTCCTTCCTAGTCAGTATAGTCCTAGGTAGCGTGTTCTCCTGGTTCCTAATGTTCGTCCTTCTCAACCTATTCCCCTATCCCTTCGTTGTACCCTTCCCACTAACCCTACCCGGGATGCTATTACTAATCGTACTAGGAGTCGTGATAGTAGGAATGATTATAGGAACATACATACCCGCCCGGCGCGCAGGGCGAACCGAAGTAGGGCGCGTACTCAGAAACCTCTAAACAAGAAAAGGAAATGTGATACAAAATGACAGTACAAAAACTAACAACCGGGCTAGTGGAAGAAGAAAGGTTCGCGGATGTCCCGGAGAATCTCGTGATTATGGCCAAGGATCTGATTAAGATCTATCAGACCGGAGAGATTGAGACTGTTGCGCTGCGTGGTGTTTCCTTGCAGGTCTTTGAGGGGGAGATCGTCGTAATCGTGGGACCCTCAGGCAGCGGAAAGACCACTTTGACCAACATTCTTGGAGGCACTCTTCGTTCGAGCGCAGGTCAAGTCTATTGGAGTAATATTCGACAGGATATTTCCAAGCTGGAGGACCGGGAGATCACTTCAGCGCGCCGTGGCTTCATCGGCTTTGTGTTCCAAGTTGATAACCTGTTGCACCACATGACTGCTCTCCAGAACGTAGAACTTAGTGCCCGTATTGCGGGCCTGCCTAAGCGCTGGCGTAAAGACCGATCCAAAGAACTTCTCGAGAGGGTGGGTCTGGGCGACCGATTCCACCATGTTCCTGGACGCCTTTCTGGTGGT
>JABXGV010000042.1 GCA_016550485.1 archaeon | reverse complement strand
GGGATCACATTCATCACCACTACGCCAAATGAAACGTCTGAACACAAAGCATAGGATAAACTCAATTATCACAAGGATTGGAGTGTGCCACCCGTGTCGCCAAAAAAATTCTTCTGACCATTCACCCCTCAGTAGGTAGTCCACTCCCAACGTAATTACTAGGCTACAAATCGTACACGGAATCAGCCAGTGAACAATCGGTATTGCCAACATATCTGTTATCTCCTCCCAAGTTGCCAGAAATGCCAGATTATACCAAATGGAAAGAAGGCGATGAATCCACTAAACATCAGCGCTTCTTCGATAGCTAAAAGTAATCCACGAATATCAGTTAGATTAGTACTCGGGTATAAACTTGGCCTAATTCTCCACAAATTCCAGAAAAGTAGGTTGAAGACGATGAATTCTATGATGGTGAGGATGGGGAAGTGCCACCAGTGTTTCCAGAAGAATCGCTTGAGCCATTCATCTCTCCGCGCTGCATCAACACCAGCAGTCCACAAAGCATTACCAAGACTGAACATTAACAACCAAAGGGTCGTGGGTACTAATATCGACGTCATAACTATTCCACCTAGGAAAACCACTCTCCCTGTGTGCCAATGCTATATTAATTAGCTGTAACCGGCAAATGGACCAAATACCTCTCCTAGATGAAGATTAGATGTGAAATCAACGCAGGAACTAACTGGCGAGCCATCCCTCATCATTTTTAAGGAGAACGGACTATGCATCGCCGCTTAATCCACTATTGGAGGTGATTAGACTGGACAAAAAAACAGGAGCACAAATCCGATTCATAATTCAGCTATTAATAGCCATCTTCCAGATTATCGTCGTCGCAGGACTGGTATACCCATACATGATGAATATGCTCGAAATGCACCAGATGTATCTGGAGTATATCCCCGAAGCAGCGATGGACTATCTTCTCTACTTCATCGGGCTCGTTGGTTTGCTACTGATGGGGATAATGCACGCGGTCTGGCGCATCATAGATAACATAGTAACATGGCACACTACTGACTAAACCCAGACACAGCCCAACCCCCGGTTCCTAAAATAGAACTGCCCTCCCAAGGGCATCTCCTCCTTTTTTCCTCGGGGGAATCACTGATTCAAGACCAAAGCAGTATTAGGGACAGGAGAAAAAGGAAACGCCACAACGACTAGAGATAACTTTCTAATTATCCAAGATTAACATTGGAAAACGAAGTAAAACCCTCTATCACACAGCCCTTTCTCAGACATGAAGATGAACAGGTAAAGAGGTTGAACATATTGGATGCTTCCTTAACAGAAGAAATACAACGCCGCCTAGAAGCGGCCTCCCAGCACCTGAAAACCCTTGGCTATCACCCCCTGCAAATCACCCCACGGGAATTCCACGACTACCTAACCGGAGAAACCCTCACCGGCGACACAACACCCCTCGACGCCATCCTTTCCAGCGACTACCTCATGCTCCACGAGCTCGTTGAACTCAGCGAGCTCAAACAACGAGGCATCCTGATTCACCACCGCACCTTCCTTGACAACCCCGACGCCGTGTATGAAGTCCACCTAACCGCCACCGAGTACGAATTCCGGTACGCCCTACACCAAAAGGACTATGCCTGGGTCAGGTCACGAATCCACCAAGCTGCCTGCTGGTTCGACGACCCCCACCTCCCCCAACACCTTATCCCCCAGTATCAGGCTCTACTGGATAGATTCACAGCAGCCCTTCCAGCAGAAGAATAACATCACTTACGTCCGATAGTGATAATCCGGTGAACAATCTCCTGCTCATGCGTCCTGTTCAGCTCTTCCTCCGAAGCCTGAATCAACTTCTGTAAATGGGACAAAATGATCTGGTGGGCGCGGTCAATCTCTGCCTTTTCACGACCCGCCCTGAGGAGGGTCTCCGTGGTCTTTTCACGTGAGCTAGACACCAAGTCATACCGCATCCGCAACCATTTCCGTCTGTCACCGAAGGAATATCTTCGATCAGAGAGCGTAAACACCGAAGTCCACCCATGACAACTGAGAAAAGTCAACCCCGCCTGGTGAAAGAGCCGCGGATAATTCCGCCTCCACGGATCAAACGTCTCTGAGGCGCCAAGCTGTTTCTGCCGCTCAAGGGACCGGTAAACCTTCACCTCATCCAGGAGCGCTGCAGCCTGTTCAAGCTCCTCAGATGGATAATAGTGCCTGCTCGCTGGTAACGGTTCAATCGCCACCACAAATCCGCCCTTTCTCACAGCCCTTCGCATCCGTGCCAAGGCCTGCACAGGGTCTGCAAGATTGTGCACCACAATGTGGGAAAGGACAACATCAAACCCGTCGCATGGAATATCCGAATCGCCTAATCTCCCCTTCATGACTGCTACACGATTCTCGAAACGGGTTCTTAACACTTCCACAAACTTGTCATCGGGTTCAACACAGGTTAACCTCATTTCAGGGTTAATCGTGAGTAGTATTGATGTGAAGAATCCAGTCCCTGACCCAACCTCTAGAACTCTCACAGAGGGCCTTTTGAGGAAGTGTAATCGTCGCGAAAACATCTCAATGGCATCTTCGTCGTACTCGAAGAATCGTCCCACATCGATTTCCTCGACACTCTGAATACTGCTCCATTTCGTCTCTGAGCTAGGCACACCGCAGACCTCCTGTCTTATCCTGTGCAATCTCCTCATCAATGTTCCGTGTTGATGGTGTATGCGTTCGGCGTAGAGTTGCCATAAACAGGTTAACAATTCGTATGGCTTGGAGGGTTCCATCACGTTCCCCCATTTCCGCTATCCAACAAAACAACAGGGAATCATCTGGCTCAAGCGCCGCCAAAAAATCCGCCCCGCCCAAATCGCAGAAGAGCTACAGGTCTCACGACCCTTCGTGAGCAAGGCTCAGCGCATAGCTGAAGCACGCATCAAGAAACTTCTCCACCACACAGCAACAACCACTCGTATCCAGCTCCGACACCTCAGCGCCTACTATGGTATAGCTGAAGGCTACAGCCCCGCTCATCAATCAGAAGTCTACCTCGTCTACTCACCAAAGCTCGGCGTGCAAACTTGGTTCGTCCACAAAGGCGAATGCAGCAGCTGCCCCCAGCTCTCCGAGTGCACACAGACCCTCCACCAACTCGCCAAGGAATGGGAAATCCCAGTACCCAAGGATAGCCCCCCAACCGATGTAGCACTCCACCTGTTCACCACCATCAAGAGGAGACTAAAATGGAGTTCAGAAAAGGGCCAGTAACGACACCTAAACTAAAGGGAACGAAGGCGTGCCCGTTCCCTCCGAACATGCCACGAATTGAGCTAGACAGCACTATCTTCCCCTTGAAATATCAGCCCAGATCTAGATTCAGCATCCACAACATTGGTATAGGGGGAATGATTCTTTTAGCTCTCAGCTTTTTAGGTACTCTCACT